>JAADIJ010000114.1 GCA_013151335.1 Alphaproteobacteria bacterium
TCTCTACCGGATGGCGCCTTGGCAATTGGTACGTGTAACAACTCTACTCACCGACGCGCGGCGGTGGCAAGACGTTTGAACCTCCGATCCTGTTCGATATTTGGGACAACCGATCGGATCTGGTCGAGCGCCGATGGCAGGCCGTTGGGTATCACCGAGTTTTCCGAGTTCCCGATAGTAATGTCCAACAATTTGAGAAACGCAACCGCTTTGTCTTCGGTTTCTATTTGAGCGAGTTTTGGCGTTCCATCCTCATCGCCATAGAGGCCATAATCATTCATCGACCAGCAATCGAACGGGACTAGGAAGCGTTCGATCGCGTCCACGGCCTCGACAAATGCTTCGCCAGAGGCAACAGGCAGATCAGCCAACGCGCTGGCGACCCCTGGTGCTGAAAGTGACCTTTCCTGCGGCCAGACCTGCTCCAGAAAAGGAAGCGCAGCGGATCGAAACAACTCAGCGGCCGAGGCCGCTTTCAGTTTTTCAGTTTGCTTTTCTGACAAGTCAGAGACGAACCGTCGGATCATTTTTGCTGCATCGGCTCGAACCTCCCCATCCAATGACCGCAGCATTTGTCCGACGCGGGCATGTGGCACCGCCGGTTCGCGGCCGTCGCGAAAAGCATGCAAGGATTCAACTACGAGACTGGAAGCAAGTGAACGCCTCGTTCGGCGGCTGAGCCGCCGATCAGCAGCCCTGTCCGGCATTGTCGGGCCGATTTCCAAAAGGACCAAGTAAAACCGGGTGTGGTAGGCGACAGCCTGCCAAAGAAACAAAGACTCTTCATCAAATTTTTGCAGTGGGGCGATCAAATAAATACGAGTCCAATCAGGGTCATCTTTCAGGAAGTTTTCAAGCCGCTCTATGAGCCTGTGGCGAACGATGATACCGCTAAAACCCACGCTTCTAATAGCCTTCTCCCGCATTTGAAGCGGTGCACTCCCCGCCGCAAAGGTTGGCGTATTCGTTGCGGTGCTCTGGCAGGCAGCCAAGAAGACGCTCACCAGGTTTCCTACCGGCGTGCTAAAACTCTTGCCTGTCATCGACTTCTCGCCCGCATCAGGGTCTGGGGGAAGCACAGATATCACGGGAACTGCCTCACCAGTTTGCATGGTGTTTGTCGCTTTCACCGCTATCGGCCATATTCGCAACCAATTCGCCAGGCCCGAGGGGGAAGAAACGACCTGTTCTTTCCACGTGTCCAGCCATTCACAGACGCCCTTGATGGCCGCGGTGAGGGTTTCATCTGACAATTTTTCCATCAGCGACAAGGTTCGATCCGCCTCACCCTGTAGATTACGATCGGCGCTGTTTTCCTGCTCCGATCGCTTTTCCCGCGGCGTATGTACCCAACCGAAATTGTTCCAGACATTTGGGAAACCATTCCCGCCATCATCGAGGGTCTGCAGATCATCCAAAACCGAGCCAATATTGTTTGAGCCGTGCAACCAATCCCTGGCGCGCGCTTCGGGATCATCATCCCAACCGCTCCGCTTGGCGCTGAGTGCTTTTTCCAACGCGCGCAGCCGAGCGACGCCCTCAAGCGTGTTGTATCGATTGTCGGGGTTCGGAGGGACAGAGCGGACCTCCACACCTTCTGGAAACCCGCGCTCAATGGTCATCGCAACCAAATCAGGAAACTGTCCGATTTCGGCTTGAAGCCACAACTGTACTTTTGTGGGCAGGATTCCACCGGCTATCTCAATCCGTTTTAACTCACGCAGCGACCAATAGCGTTGCCGGGATGCGATTTCCTCGCGCCCAACATTCCGACGCCATAAGTCACGTGGTGGACCCTTTCGCAGGCGGGAAGCGATGGCTTTTTGATGATCTGGACTGAACTCGCCAAAACGTCGCGCTCGCAATTCAGCGATCTCGGGAAACGAATTTGGATCCCAATACGGCCTGTGGTTCATGCCCCACAGGTTTTTTGCCACATCTTCGGCTGAAACCACCATCCACCATTGAAATTCGTGCCAACGCCGCCCACAACCGGATGTGAATTGGGGAAGAATGAGTTAGCCAGCGCCGCAAAAACGGCACCGCCGATTCTGGCCTCAATTCAGCCATGCGCGACACTACCGCGTGAAGAAATTTCACTGAGGGAGCTATGCCGATATTATGGCTATCAGGGTCATTTTCGTGCCTCTCCCGTAGGCTGAGGCCAACGTAGTAGACCCGCCGCAATTCTCCCAACCTCCACATTTGTGGACTGTCTTGCCATCCAGAACGTCGGGCGATGTCAAGACCGCAGTTGACAGCGGCATCCAAAGAATTCGCCAAAGCACCTAAAAATGCTGGTTCCGATATTTCCGAGAGTTTTAGGACACTCAGATCAATGTGATCACCGCTGGTCAGGCTCGTATGAATCAAATGCTGGTAAGTTGTTGGGCGCCGAGGCGTTTTCGCCAATCGCATTTTCCAGTCACTGATTGGTTCAACTTTCAGTTTCGGCGCAACATGTGTCGTAATCAGTGAAATAATATCGCCAGATCGATCCCCGTCTTGCAGGCTTCGCTGAAAATCGTATGAAGCAGTCGAGTATTGGTTGTCTGGCACCTCTCCATTCCAGCCTTCCCGGATCATGCGCCATGCGTTTGCCCATGGTTCACGCAGCGGCTCGTTGCCGGGCCCATCCAGCAATTCGCAAAGGGCCATACGCTCAATTATCTGGCCGGGCTTTAAGTGCAAGGCCCATTCCACCGTGGGCCTCTCGTCAAGACGTCCTTTCAGAAACGCGAATGCCGCCCGAAACGTCAACTGATCATCCCGATCCAGGTTTCTCCACTGCGCCTTCATGACCTGTGCCGCTGTTCCCTTTCAGCACCTATCCTGACTATCGCCTCAAGCCAGCAAAGATCAGCCTTTGCCGCCGACGCCAGTTTCGATAACCGTACCCGATCATCCCGGTCACGCCTGATCAAGTGATCGAAAAGATCACGATCATACTCAGGGGCCGCGGCCCTGTTGCATTTCACGATACGTCGGATTTCAGCATCAACGCTGCTTTTCTTGCCATTGAATGGGGAAAGTTTCGCCCATCTTTCGAGCACCTGCAGCAACACCGAATGATCCCCGTCAGGTGCAGAATACGGAATCGGAGTGATGCCGCGGGCCTTCCAGTCCTCCAGTGCGACCGGGTCGGCCTTGGACGTGCCGAAAAAAGTGTATCGCTCTTTCAAATCGAAAAAGCGGGTCCCATCGGCGGCCACCGAGTTCAGAAGGTAGCGCATTGGCGGGTCATTGGCGCTGTAGCCCACCAAAACCAGGTGATAAAGGCGGGCCGCATCGTAAATGAAATCAGGAACCACCCGGCGTCTTAGATAAAACTCTCCAAAATCGTGGTCGGACAAAACGAGTTCGGAGAATCGGGCTGGTTTTGCGTCCAATGCACCGTGGATATGGAGCACACCGGCGAAATCCTTGCGATGCGAAGGCCGAGGCATCGAACCGAGTGAATAGGTCTGAGCTGGCGAACGCCTGGATCTTGCCGCTGATTCAAACAAAAGATCAAAGTTCGTTGTAACAATGGTCATCGCTCCACCGCGATCCGCCAGGCGGATCAGCGCGCGATGGATTGCCGCTGGTTTTGGTCCACCGGCGCGCAATCGGTTTGCCACTTCATTCCTCACGCGGCTATCTGCGCTTGTCCGAGTGTCGATGCGGCGTTCGAGCATTCCAAGCACAACATCATAGTCACCATCATCAAACCGTTTCACCTCGGATTTCTGATCGTCTCGAAGTTTTAGCGCTTCAATTTCCCTCTGGTTGCCGATGCCCGATGGAGGGGTGGAAATCACCTCAAAAACGCTGGGATCAAGCTTTTGATAGACATCGAGCACAAGGTCCCGAAACCCCGGCAGGCCTGCCGGTTGCGAGACCCCGGCCCCACAAACAAACAAAACTTCTCCCCTTGCATGGGCCAGCAACAACCGTTCCGGAATTCGCGGCAAATCGCGACCGAGGGCGAACTCGCGGTCTTTTTGTCCGGGTTGGTTGGTTTTCAAGTCGCCTACTGCCGATGGTTATCTGAGGACACAGGGCGACACCCTAGCATCGACGG
>JAADIJ010000202.1 GCA_013151335.1 Alphaproteobacteria bacterium
GGCGGGCGGCGTGATCACCGCTATTTTCTCGGCCCCCGGCGAGACCTTGGGCAACGCGGCAACCGTCGGGGCCGTGGGCTGCGTTGCGGGGCTGGTGTCGGGTGCGGGAACAGGCTGGGCCAGCACGGCGATTTTCGGTTTTTGCTGCGGTTTTTGCTGCTCGACCGGCACGACTTTTTGATCGGTTACCGGCAGCACCGGATTGGTATCGCTGCGCGCAGCATTAAAACCGGAGCTGGCAGGCGTTGATAAATCCACCTGCGTCTTGCCAGCCGGATCGACCTGACCAAGCGGCATCACCAGCGACACCGCGCCGATGCCGATCAGCGAAATAAACGCTCCTTTAACAAAGCCTGCGCCAAACCCGCCACTCATGTTGTGCCTCCGCCTATAAATTCTTCTGCCTGCTCTTGACCATCTGCTGTGGCTCTGGGCATTTATAGCGTGAATTCTCTCGCTGTTCACCCCCTATCGCGTCACTTCTAAAACAAAGATCGCCCATGCTTCTTCTGATCGACAATTACGACAGCTTCACCTGGAACCTCGTGCATTATCTGGGCGAGCTTGGCACAGAGGTGAAGGTGGTGCGAAATGACCAGTTGAGCGTGGCAGAAGCGCTGGCTCTCAACGCCACGGCAATCCTGCTGTCGCCGGGGCCGTGCGATCCGGATCAGGCAGGGATTTGCCTTGAGATCACCAAAGCGGCGGCAAGTGCGCGCCTCCCGCTGATCGGCGTTTGCCTTGGCCATCAGGCCATCGGGCAGGCATTTGGCGGCAAGGTCGTGCGCAACGACGAGATCGTGCATGGCAAAACCGGGCAGATGCATCACGGCGGAGCCTCGCTGCTTCGGGGCCTGCCAAGCCCGTTTAACGCCACGCGCTATCACTCGCTGGTGGTGGAGCGCGCGAGCCTGCCCGACTGTCTGGAGGTCACGGCTTGGCTTGAGGATGGCACCATCATGGGCCTCAAACATCGTGACTTGCCCATTCACGGCGTGCAGTTTCACCCCGAAAGCATTGCCTCCGAGCATGGGCACAAGATGCTGCAAAATTTTTTAGACGAGGTTAAAGAGCCCGCATGAGCGACATGATCCGCCCCCTGATCGGTATTGCCGCCGAGCGCGCCTTGACCCGCCAAGAGGCCGAACTTGCGTTTACCCAAATCATGGAAGGTGCCGCAACCCCCTCGCAGATCGGCGGGTTTTTGATGGCGATCCGCACGCGCGGTGAAACGGTTCAGGAATACGCAGCGGCCGCTGCCGTAATGCGTGCCAAATGCCATGCGGTGAAGGCTCCCCCCGGCGCGATGGATATTGTCGGCACGGGCGGGGACGGCAAAGGCACGCTCAACATCTCGACCGCGACCGCGTTCGTGGTGGCCGGTGCGGGCGTGGTTGTGGCCAAGCACGGCAACCGCAATCTGTCGTCAAAATCCGGCGCGGCGGATGCGTTGGGCCAGCTCGGTATCAACGTGATGGTCGGCCCCGACGTGGTTGAACGCGCCATCGCCGAAATTGGCATCGGCTTCATGATGGCCCCCATGCACCACCCGGCCATTCGCCATGTGATGCCCTCGCGTCAAGAGCTGGGCACGCGCACGATCTTCAACATTCTCGGCCCGCTGACCAACCCGGCCGGGGTGAAACGGCAGTTGACCGGCGCGTTCTCGCGCGAGGTGATTCGACCGATGGCGGAAACGCTGGGGATGCTTGGTTCGGAGAAAGCATGGCTCGTGCATGGCAGCGATGGTACGGATGAGTTATCGATCGCCGGGGTCAGTTATGTTGCCGCACTTGAGGGTGGTAAAGTGTTTGATCGCGAGATTTCGCCCGAGGATGCCGGATTGCCTGTGCATCCGTTTGAGGACATTCTCGGCGGCTCGCCCCAAGAAAACGGGGTGGCATTTCGTGCGCTGCTGGAGGGAGAAAAATCCGCTTACCGCGATGCGGTCCTGCTCAACGCAGCGGCGGCGCTGGTGGTGGCTGATAAGGCAAGCTCGTTGGTGGAAGGTGTTGAAATGGCCAGAGAAAGTATCGATAGCGGCGCGGCCAAAGCCAAGATCGAGGCGCTGGCGAAACTGACGACAGCCGCCGCATGA
This sequence comes from Alphaproteobacteria bacterium, assembly GCA_013151335.1. GTDB lineage: Bacteria > Pseudomonadota > Alphaproteobacteria > Rhodobacterales > Rhodobacteraceae > UBA5972. The sequence goes on from JAADIJ010000202.1 coordinate 2,099, forward strand.
GCAACATTTTAGACAAGATAAAAGCCTATAAGCTGGAAGATATCTCCGCACGAAAAGCCGCGCGCCCGCTGGCCGAGATCGAGGAGGCAGCACGCGCCGCCCCTGCCCCGCGCGGGTTTCATGCCACCTTGACGCGGGCCTCCAAGGACGGCTTCGGCCTGATCGCCGAGATCAAAAAAGCCAGCCCCTCCAAAGGGCTGATCCGCGCGGATTTCGACCCGCCCGCGCTCGCACGCGCCTATGAGGATGGTGGTGCGACCTGCCTGAGCGTGCTGACGGATGGGCCATCTTTTCAGGGTGACGACAGCTTTTTGACCGCCGCCAGATCAGCGGTATCGCTGCCCGCGCTGCGCAAAGATTTCTTCTATGACACCTATCAGGTGGCTGAGGCGCGCGCGCTTCATGCCGATTGCATCCTGATTATTTTGGCCTCGGTCAGCGATGTACAAGCGCAAGAGCTGGAGGCGTCGGCGTTTGGCTGGGGCATGGATGTGCTGCTCGAGGTCCATGACGAGGCCGAACTTGACCGTGCAATCGCGCTCAAATCGCCCATGATCGGCATCAATAATCGCAACCTCAAAACCTTCGATGTAACCCTTGAGACCACACGGCGGCTGTCCTCGCGGGTGCCCGAAAACCGGATGATTATCGCGGAATCCGGTATCTCCGCCCATGAAGATATCGTCGATCTGGCAACCCACGGTGCGCGCAACTTTTTGATCGGCGAAAGCCTGATGCGCCAAGGTGACGTGGCTGCCGCGACCCGAAAACTGCTGACAGGAAACGACCATGGCTGAACTGACCCATTTTGACCAAACCGGCGCGGCCCATATGGTGGATGTCTCGGGCAAAGCGGTGACACACCGGATCGCCAAGGCGGAAGGTCACATTAGGATGTCACCGCAAACCCTTGAAATAGTTCAACAAGGTTCAGCCAAGAAGGGTGACGTCTTGGGCGTTGCAAGACTGGCAGGGATCATGGGCTGCAAGCGAACAGCCGACTTGATCCCGCTCTGCCACCCACTGCCGATCACCAAAATCGCGCTGGATTTAGAGGTGGATCAGGCCCAATCACGCGTTGTGATCACAGCGACGGTCAAGACCACGGGGCAAACCGGAATTGAAATGGAAGCCCTCACCGCCGTCAGTGTCGCCGCCTTAACGGTTTACGATATGTTAAAGGCGGTGGATCGTGCAATGGTCATATCCGATATTGGGTCACGCTGAAAGACGGCGGAAAATCAGGGCGTTACGAGGCTCTACGATGATCACCGTCACCCAAGCCCTGCGCCAAGTCACCAATTTATTCGCCCCGCTGAAGGTCGAAACCGTACCCTTGCGCAAAGCCGCCGGGCGCGTGCTGGCGCAAAATGTTCGCGCCACACGCAACCAGCCCCCCTTTGCCGCCTCGGCGATGGACGGCTATGCTCTCCGCGCAAGTGAGTTGCGGGTCGGGGCGACATTTCGGGTCATCGGCGAGGCCGCAGCTGGCAACGCCTTTGATGGGCGTGTAAATTTCGGCGAAACCGCGCGTATTTTCACCGGCGCCCCGGTGCCAGAGGGGGCGGATCATGTGGTGATGCAGGAAAATATCACCCGCGACAATAATGTGATCACAATTTCTCAAACCTTTGAAGATAAACCATATATTGTCCCTCTTGGCGATGATTTTTCCGTGGGAGATGAAGTTTCAGCACCGCTCCGACTGCGCGCAAGCCACGTGGCGTTGATGGCGTCAATGAATATCGCCGAAGTTCCGGTATTTCGACGGCCAATCATAGCGCTGGTGGCAACTGGCGACGAATTGGTGATGCCGGGAGAAACGCCAGGCCCCGACCAGATCATCGCCTCCAACTCGTTCGGACTGGCCGCCATGCTGGAGGCGGTCGGGGCTGAAATCCGCATGTTGCCGATCGCCAAGGATACGCCGCAATCGTTAAGACTTGTGCTCAAATTATGTGCAGGGGCCGACATGATTGTAACCATCGGCGGGGCTTCGGTCGGGGATCATGATATTGTCCATTCCGTCGCCACCGAGCTGGGTCTGGAGACCTCGTTTTACAAGGTGGCGATGCGCCCCGGCAAGCCGTTGATGGCCGGTCGGCTGATGGATACTCCCATGGTCGGTTTACCGGGAAACCCTGTGTCTACAATGGTTTGCGGGCAGGTCTTCCTTATTCCTGCGGTGCAAAAAATGTTGGGGTTGGGCGGCGAGCCACTTGAACGCGAGCGGGTTTTACTGGCCTCCCCGCTGCCAAAGAACGGCAGTCGAGAGCACTATATGCGCGCGCGCCTAGCCACCAAAAACGGCCAAGTTTATGTGCATCCGTTCTCACGGCAAAACAGTGCGCTGTTAACGGTTCTGGCAGATGCGGACGCCATGCTCGTGCGCCCGGTCGATGATCTGGCGCACGAGATCGGGGCGACGGTCGAGATCATTCGCCTCTAAGCTGCGCACTTGACACAAAACAAGAACACTTATAGAACTTTACCTGAACGAACGCGCATGGGCCGCAAGGACCAAACCGGCCAAAAGTGGTCAACCCATGTGTTTTGAGCAGAGGAGACATTAATGTTAACCCGCAAGCAGTTAGATTTGTTATCTTTTATTCAAAAGAGAGTGCAGCGAGACGGGGTGCCGCCCTCGTTTGACGAAATGAAAGACGCGCTCGATCTCAGGTCTAAATCGGGCATACATCGCCTGATCACGGCGCTTGAAGAACGCGGTTTTATCCGCCGGTTGGCCCATCGTGCGCGAGCGATTGAGATCATCAAGCTGCCCGATGCGCTGACGCGAACCGGGTTTCAGCCGCAACTCATCCAAGGCTCGGCCACATCGAAACCTGCCTCCGCCCAGCCGATTGAGCGTATCAATGCGCTGGAGGTTCCCTTGATGGGTCGGATCGCTGCTGGCACCCCAATTGAAGCCATCAGCCACAAAACCCAAAGCGTAGCCGTGCCGGGAAATATGTTGCAAAGCAAGGGGTTGCACTATGCGCTCGAGGTGAAGGGCGACTCCATGATCGACGCGGGCATCAATAATGGCGATGTTGTGGTGATCCGCGAGCAGGTAGATGCCGATAATGGTGACATTGTGGTCGCGTTGGTTGACGGGCATGAAGCGACGTTGAAACGGTTGCGAAAACATGGCAGCTCCATCGCGCTTGAGGCCGCTAATCCCGCTTATGAAACAAGGGTTTACCGTGGTGATCAGGTCAAAATTCAGGGGCGTTTAGTCGGGTTGATCCGCACCTATTGACCAGATTACGGCGACCAGAGACGGGTGCCGGTAACGTCGCGCGCATTGGTGATTTTGATGCTTTGCGGGACGAGGGTAATTGCGATCGCGCCTCCGGTCTTTAGAGTGCTGGCCGTAACCACACGGCAAGTGCGATCTTTGGGGTTTTGGCGTGGTGCGATCAAAAGATCGGCTCCGTTGCACCCAAGCGGGTCTGCGTTTTTGGCGGGTTTTTTGCCAAGCGCGAGCAAGATAGTGACGCCGTTAAGACTGATCCGGCGGCGCTGATTCTTTGGCACGGGCGGCAAGCGTGTGGCGGTCTGGTCTTGGGGCGTTGGGTCACCATCATTTTTGAGCCAAATGCCCGCAACAAACCCGTTGCCCTTGGCACGACTAAGCCAGCGCCCGGTCGGGGTCATAACGCCAACGAGCTGGCCATTTTGGGCGATCAATATATCGGGGCGCACCGCCACCTGCCACAGGATAAACCCGATCAGGACCGGCACCGCACCAATGAAACGCCCGCGCCCGCGCAGCAATATGAACACCAGCGCCCCCAGAGCGATCAAAATAAGCACATAGCTCGCCGGTTTCATGACGTGAAAAATGGCCCCGTCAAGCGAGGCAACTTGGGTGGCAACCGCCAAAATCCACGCGATCCCCGCCCCCATAATGGTCCAGAACGGGGCCGATAGCCCAAGCGGGGTCAGCAAAATCGCGATCACCGCTGAGGGCATAACCAGCAATCCCATCATCGGCACTGATAGCAGGTTCGCCAGCAGGCCGTATTGTGCTATCTGGTTGAAATTAAACGCTGAAAATGGTGCTGTCGCTGCCCCTGCCACCGCCGAGGACAGCATCAATGTCAGGATCATGCGCCCGAATCGCACCAGAAAACTGCCTCCCGGCATAAACAAGGGCCATTTGTTCAACGCCGCAAACACCGACACCAGTGCCGTGGTCGCGGCAAACGACATCTGAAATCCGGCTTGGATCACGCTTTCGGGGCGCAACAAAAGCACGATCACCGCCGCCAACGCGACCGCGCGCAACGTCAGCGCACGCCTGTCCATCAGAATCGCGAGCAACATCACGCCAACCATCACAAACGCTCGCTGGGTCGCGACATTGCCGCCCGACAACAGCAAATATCCGGTCGCCACAATCAAGGAGGCGATGGCCGCGATTTTGCGCACCGGCAGGCGCAGGGCCACAAACGGCACCAGCGACAGCCCATAGCGCACCATCGCAAACACAAATCCGGTCAGCAATCCCATGTGAAGGCCCGAGATCGCCAACAGATGCGCGAGGTTGGAATTGCGCAAAACTTGCAGCATGTTAGGGGCAATCGCCGAGCGGTCTCCGGTCAAAATCGCCGCTGCGAACGCGCCTTTTTGACCGGGAATTTGGGCGCGAATGTTCGATGCAAGCCGCATACGCAGCGCCATCAATCCGATGGAAAAGCCGCCATCATCGGGCGGTGCGATCTCCAGAACCGGGGTGCGGCTATAGCCGATTGCGCCGAGACTTTTGAACCACGCGAACCGCTGAAAATCAAAGCCCCCCGGCTCGGTCGGGCCGGATGGCGGGGAGAGATTGGCGGTCAAAGCCACCCTCATACCCGGCTTGAGGGTCAGGAACATGCGCGGATAATGCAGCGATATCCGTATATTGCGCGGCGTTCGATCTGGAGAATTCCGCGCCAGCACCACCCGATCAAGCGTTATGCGCACGAGATCCCGAGACGAGCGATCAATGATCGTGACCCGCCCCTCGACCGGCCCATAATAGCGGTATTTCAGCACCGGCGCGGATTTGCGATGGGCGCTGGCTCCCGCATCAAGAAAGCCGATCATAGCCAACATCAGCGCGACAATCACGATCCCGACCTCCCAGCCGAGACGGTATTTCAGAAACGCAAGCCCCCCCAAAAGGGCGATCAGCCCGCCGTAAAGCCCCAGCCCCGGCTCAAACCTGAGCGAGAAATAGGCGCCAATGCCCGACCCCAACGCGAGCGGCATCCACAAAAGCAGGGTCGCGCGATGCGCCTCGACCATGTCGGCAATTTTGGCGATCAGACGCACCCTTGTTCTCACTTCGCTCATTGCCTAAACAGCAGCCAAACCCTGCCTCTCATTGGGGTCAATAAAGGTTAATATGTTATGAACACAGCCAACGACGTCGTTACCCGTTTTGCCCCCTCGCCCACCGGTTATTTACATATCGGGGGCGCGCGCACCGCGCTGTTCAACTGGCTTTTTGCCCGCGCCAATGGCGGCAAGTTCCTGCTGCGGATCGAGGATACGGATATTGCGCGCTCAACCCCCGAGGCGACCGAGGCGATCTATGCCGGCATGCGCTGGCTGGGGCTTGACTGGGACGGAGACGCGGTTTCTCAGGCGGCGGGGGCGGCGCGTCATAGCAAAGTTGCGCGTGAGATGCTGGCCTCGGACCACGCCTATAAATGCTTTTCGACCAAGTCCGAGATTGAGGCCGCGCGCGAGATATCCCGCGCCGAAGGCCGCGCCACACTGTTTCAAAGCCCGTGGCGTGAGGCCGATCCATCCACCTATCCCGATGCGCCTTATGTGGTGCGTCTGAAAGCGCCAAAAGAGGGCGAGATCACCATCAAGGACAAGGTGCAGGGCAAGGTCAGTTGGAAGTGCGAAACGCTGGACGATCTGGTGTTGCTGCGCGCCGATGGCTCGCCGACTTACATGTTGGCGGTGGTGGTTGACGATCACGACATGGGCGTGACCCACATCATTCGCGGCGACGATCATCTGTCAAATGCAGCGCGCCAGACCTTCATCTATCTGGCCATGGGCTGGGATGTGCCGATTTTCGCCCATATTCCGCTTATTCACGGGCCGGACGGCAAAAAACTGAGCAAACGGCACGGCGCACTTGGTGTGGGCGAGTATCAAAAGATGGGCTATCTGCCGGACGCCATGCGCAATTATCTGGCGCGGCTTGGCTGGAGCCACGGTAATGACGAATATTTTACCACTGACGATTTGATCAAGGCGTTCTCGCTGGGCGGCATTGGCAAATCGCCCTCGCGCTTTGATTTCAAAAAGCTCGATAACTTGTCGGGGCAGCATTTTCGCGATGCTGAGGATGGCTATTTGCTGGATCAGGTAGTTGATTTTCTCGCTGTGACCGATGCGGAACCGCTGAATGAGCGCCAAAAGAGCGATCTGCTGCGCGCAATGCCGGTTTTAAAAGATCGCGCCAAAACCCTGCCCGATCTGATTGAAAAGGCGCATTTTATCTTGTCGTCACGCCCGTTTAAGGCCAATGCGGGGGCTTCACAAAAGCTCGATCCGGTATCCCGTGGTATGCTGAACCGATTGACGCCGCGCTTGCGAGATGTTAGCTGGGACCACGAAAACCTAGAGGCTGCGATCCGAGGGTTTGCCAAGCAGGAAAACACCGGGCTTGGCAAAATCGCGCAACCTCTTAGGGCGGCACTTACCGGGCGCACGATCTCGCCCAGTGTGTTTGACGTTATGCTTTTAATTGGACGCAGCGAAACCATCGCCCGTCTGGAAGATGCGGCGGTCTGACCTATATTAGGACTGGTAGGTCATTAAAGACCGCCGAAATTGACAAAAGCTTCACAAAGCGCGTGTAACGTGCGGCGTAAATACTGCGCGAGGGAAACCTGTGGCGCCAACGAACAAGAATTGAACGAGAGGTAAAAAAATATGGAAAAAACCCAACGAACCGCGACCCTCAGCTTTGACGGCAAAGTTCTGGAGCTGCCAATGCTGTCACCGACCGTTGGCCCGGATGTCATTGATATCAGAAAGCTTTATGCAGAGGGTGACGTGTTCACCTATGATCCGGGTTTCACCTCGACCGCCTCTTGCAACTCTGACATCACGTTCATTGATGGTGGCAAGGGCCAACTGCTTTATCGCGGCTATCCCATCGATCAGCTGGCGGGCAAATCCCATTATCTGGAGGTTTGCTATCTGCTGCTTTATGGCGAGCTTCCTTCAGGCGATGAGTTGGATGAATTCGAGAGCCGGGTGACCAATCACACCATGGTTCACGAACAGATGCACAACTTTTTCCGTGGTTTCCGGCGCGACGCGCATCCGATGGCGACTATGGTTGGTGTGGTTGGGGCCATGTCGGCGTTTTACCACGATTCGACCGATATAAATGATCCATTGCAGCGCGAGATCGCCTCGATCCGCCTGATCGCCAAGATGCCGACAATTGCGGCGATGGCATTCAAATACTCGATCGGCCAGCCGTTTGTGTACCCGCGCAATGACCTTGATTATGCGTCGAACTTCCTGCGCATGTGCTATGCGGTTCCCGCCGAGGAATACGAGGTTAACCCGATCCTGTCGCGCGCGATGGACCGGATTTTCACGCTGCATGCGGATCACGAGCAAAACGCCTCGACCGCGACCGTGCGACTGGCGGGCTCCTCCGGGGCCAACCCGTTTGCCTGTATTGCCGCAGGGATTGCCTGTCTTTGGGGCCCGGCCCATGGTGGAGCCAACGAAGCCGCGCTTGATATGCTGCGCGAAATCGGCACGGTTGACCGTATTCCCGAGTTTATCGCCCGTGCCAAGGATCGCGACGATCCGTTCCGGCTGATGGGTTTCGGGCATCGGGTTTACAAGAATTTTGATCCCCGCGCCAAAGTGATGAAGGAGAGTGCGGACGAAGTGCTGGATCTTCTGGGTATTCACAACAACCCGACCTTGCAAGTTGCCAAGGAACTGGAGAAAATCGCACTGGAGGACGAGTATTTCGTATCCAAAAAGCTCTATCCGAATGTGGATTTCTACTCCGGCATTATTCTGGACGCGATGGGTTTTCCCACCTCGATGTTCACGCCGATCTTTGCGCTTAGTCGCACGGTTGGCTGGATTGCCCAGTGGAAAGAAATGATCGGTGATCCGACCCAGAAAATCGGGCGTCCGCGTCAGCTTTATGTGGGTGCCGCTGCGCGCGATTATGTGGACGTAGAGGCGCGATAAATCCGCATTGGATTTGACTAAAATTCTAGACAGGAAAAGGGCGCGGGATTAACCCCCGCGCCCTTTTCCTCATGTCAGTGTCGTGAGTTTTACTTACGCGCCGAACCGACCAGCTTCCAAACCGCAGGCAATAACAGCGCCGCCAATACCAGCTTCATCGCGTCTCCAACGAGAAACGGCGTGAGACCCCAAGCCAAAATCGGCTTGTCCCAAGTATACAGAAACCCAAGCCACAAAACGCCCGGCACATAAATCAGCGCATTGCCGATTAACATGGCTCCGGCCATTTTCCACACATTGCGATCCCACCCGCGCCGCGCCAGATATCCAAGCGCCAGCGTCGCCAGCACAAACCCGACCAGATAGCCGCCCGTGCTGCCCATCATATAATCAAGCCCAGCCTTGTCGGCGGTCGAGTTGGCAAACACGTCAAATCCAAGCGCGCCGATCAGCATATAGCCAAATATGGTCACGAGGCCGAGCCGCGTCCCATATGCCGCGCCAATCGTCAGCACCGCGAATGTGCCAAGCGTTACCGGCACCGGCGAGGGCCAGACCGGCACCTTGATTTTCGCGGCAATCGCCAGCAGGGCGATGCCCAGCACCACCATGATCACCCGCTTGACCAGAAGGGCGCTACCCTCGGCGGGCCAAATTTCTTCGCTCAAAACCTTGTCGGTCATCACCATAGCCATCAATATTTCCCTCCGATTATCCGTGGTTTGCTTGGGTTTGCCCAATCGCTGGCCGATATACAAGAAAATTATACAAAAACCGTCGACCCGTGATCCTGCGACATAGCCCTCACTTGCGGGCAAACCTCGCGCGGTTTAAGAGGCAGAGCAATCGCAAACTGTCCAACAAAGGCGAAATTCTCATGGTTCCCCGCTACTCCCGCCCCGAAATGGTGGCCATCTGGTCCGCACGCAGCAAATTCCGCATCTGGTTCGAAATCGAGGCCCATGCCTGCGACGCAATGGCCAAACTCGGCGTGATTCCGGTTGAAAACGCGAAGGCTGTGTGGAAAGCGCGCGATGTAGAGTTTGATATCGACCGGATTGACGAAATTGAGGCCGTGACCAAGCATGATGTTATCGCATTTTTAACCCATTTATCAGAGATTATAGGTCAGGACGAAGCGCGATTCGTTCACCAAGGGATGACCAGTTCAGACGTGTTGGACACCACGTTTAACGTGCAACTGGTGCGGGCCTGCGACATTTTGCTGGCCGACATGGACCGCTTGCTGGCGGCGCTGAAACGGCGCGCGCTTGAGCATAAGATGACAGTCTGCATTGGCCGTTCGCACGGAATACATGCGGAACCGGTGACGATGGGCCTGAAATTCGCCCGGTTCTACGCCGAAATGGACCGCAACAAGCGCCGCCTGATCACCGCGCGCGAAGAAATCGCCACAGGTGCCATTTCCGGCGCTGTCGGGACATTCGCCAATATCGACCCGAGCGTTGAGGCCCATGTCTGCGCCAAGCTGGGCCTTGAGCCTGAACCAATTTCAACCCAAGTCATCCCCCGCGACCGTCATGCCGCGTTTTTTGCCACTTTGGGGGTGGTCGCCGCCTCAATCGAGAATATCGCCACCGAATTTCGCCATCTTCAGCGCACCGAAGTGCTGGAGGCGGAGGAGTATTTCGCACCCGGACAAAAAGGCTCGTCCGCTATGCCCCATAAACGCAACCCGGTTCTGACAGAAAACCTGACCGGACTTTCGCGGCTGGTGCGCATGACCGTGGTGCCCGCGCTGGAAAACGTTCCTCTGTGGCACGAGCGCGACATTTCCCACTCGTCAGTTGAGCGAAATATCGGACCGGATGCGACGATCACGCTCGATTTTGCGCTGGCGCGGCTCACATCTGTGGTTGATAAGCTACTGATTTATCCTGATAATATGATGAAAAATCTCGATAAATTTCATGGCCTTGTCCATTCTCAACGCGTACTTCTTGCCCTCACTCAAGCAGGCGTCAGCCGCGAAGACGCCTATCGTCTGGTGCAGCGCAGCGCAATGAAAGTTTGGGAGCAAGGCGCCGATTTCATGACCGAGTTGCTCGTAGATGACGAAGTCACCGCTGCCCTCGGTACCGATGAAATCAAGGCGCGTTTTGACCTTGATTACCACACCAAACATGTGGATACGATTTTTGCACGGGTATTTGGAAGCTGATCAGGACCGGCGGCGGATCAAAAACGCCGCCCCATGATCAGTGCTCGTGCATAACCTGCTCTTTTGCCGCCTTCAGGCTGGCCGCCATCTGGGCACGAATCGTCGCCTCATCCGCCAAATAGCCAAGGCTTGTGGAAACTTTGCGATATACATCTTCTTTGCCAGCCTCCTCAAAGTCTGACTTGACCACCTCCATTGCGAAGGCGTTGGCGGCGTCGCCTTCTTTACCCAGCAATTTGGCCGCCCACAGACCGAGGAGCTTGTTCGCACGTGCCTCAACCTTGAATTGCAGTGCGGCATCATTGGCGTATTTTGCTTCGAAAATATTTTCGCGCTCATCAAAAGTGGTCATGGTTTCTCCGTTGAACCTGGGGGACTGTTAATTTCTATATGGCGAATGAACGACCCTTCTGCAAGCCTTGCGCCCACACGCTTGCCCCCGTGCCGCACATTATCTATAGAGGCGCCAATTAGTCAATCAGCCCGCAACAGCGCACTGATTCTCGCATTTCCCAGGATCGGAGAGCGCAAATGGCACGCCGCAAAAAGCTTTACGAAGGCAAAGCCAAAATTCTGTATGAAGGACCCGAGCCGGGCACCTTGGTTCAGTATTTCAAGGACGATGCCACCGCTTTTAACGCTGAAAAGCGCGCCAAGATCGAGGGTAAGGGCGTTCTGAACAACCGCATGAGCGAGCATTTCATGACCGGGCTGAACGCAATCGGCGTACCAACCCATTTCATCCGCCGCTTGAATATGCGCGAACAACTTATCCGCAGCGTCGAAATGATCCCGCTTGAGGTTGTGGTGCGCAATGTTGCCGCTGGCTCGATCTCGACACGGTTGGGTATGGAGGAGGGCACCGCCCTGCCTCGGCCCATCGTCGAGTTTTATCTGAAAGACGACAAGCTTGGCGACCCGCTGGTCACGGATGAGCATATCTTGGCATTCAACTGGGCCACACAGCAAGATCTTGACGATATGGTGGCGCTTGGCCTGCGGGTTAACGACTTCATGTCGGGACTGATGTACGGGGTTGGCATCCGCTTGATTGACTTCAAGATCGAGATTGGGCGCATTTTTGAGGGTGACTATCAGCGTTTGATTGTGGCCGATGAAATCAGCCCCGATAGTTGCCGCTTGTGGGATGCCAAATCAGGGCAAAAGCTTGACAAAGATGTTTTTCGCCGCGACTTGGGGAATTTGGCCGACGCCTATACCGAGGTTGCCAACCGTTTCGGCCTGATCCCGAAAAACGCCCCGCCCGCCTCTGGGCCAAAGCTGGTTAATTAGGAAAAATGGCTATGATTGCACGCGTGTTTGTCACTCTGAAACCCGGTGTTCTCGACCCGCAAGGGGCTGCAATTCGCCGCTCGCTGGGACAACTTGGATTTGACGGGGTCAACAGCGTGCGCCAAGGCAAAGTGATCGAGCTTGATTTGGCCGAGACCGACCCGAAAGCGGCTAAAAAGCGCGTCACCGAGATGTGCGAGAAATTATTGGCAAATATGGTGATCGAGAATTTTGAAGTGGAACTAGAGCCATGAAGGCAGCGGTCATCGTTTTTCCCGGCTCCAATTGCGATCGGGATCTGGCGGTCGCGTTTGAAGGCATCAGCGGCAGACCCGCGCAGATGATCTGGCATAAAGATACTAGTTTACCTGTTGGGCTAGATATTATTGGCATCCCTGGCGGCTTTTCGTTCGGCGATTATCTGCGCTGCGGCGCCATCGCGGCAAGGTCACCAATTTGCCGGGCGGTGGTTGATTTTGCGCGCTCCGGTGGCCATGTTCTGGGGATTTGCAACGGCTTTCAGGTGCTGACCGAAACCGGCCTGTTGCCGGGGGTGCTGATGCGCAATTCCGGCCTGAAATTCGTCTGCAGAGATGTTGATTTAACGGTGAGAACCAGCGATAGCCCCTACACCAATTCCTATAAAAAAGACCAAAATATCCGCATTCCCGTCGCCCATCATGACGGCAATTATCGCGCCGATGAGATCGAAATCGCACGCCTCTGGGACAATGATCGCGTGGCGTTCACCTATGGCGACAACCCCAACGGCTCTACCGACGACATCGCCGGAATTCTGTCGCAAAACCGCCGGGTTCTCGGCCTGATGCCCCATCCCGAGCGCCAAAACGATGCGGCTCTTGGTGGAGAGGACGGCGCGGGTCTGTTTCAATCGGTCGCGCAGGCATTTGTCAGCACGAGTTGATGTCGCTTGAGCGAGACGAAAGACCGGCGTAAGCTTGCACCAAATGAGCACACAGGCCGCGGAAAAATCACACCCCTCCCCCAAGGCGCCCAGCGAAACATCGCTGGTCGCGCGTCTTGTGGTGGCCGTGGTGATCGCGATTGCCATCCTCTTGGTGTGGATTTCAAACCTCTATCTGACCAGCCGTTTCACCCATGAAACCCGCTCACAAGCTGCCCTCAGGCTGGCTCTTTATACCGGCAATATCTCCAGCGAACTGCAACGCACGTCGGTCGTGCCGTTGTTGCTGTCGCGCGATCCGGTGCTGATCTCTGATCTCAACTCCGGAGACTTCGCCGCAACCTCGCAAAGGTTAATTTCGATCAAAAACGAGATCGGCGCAGTATCGCTGATGTTGCTCGATGAAGGGGGGCGAACCGTGGCCGCGACCGACCGGCGCGCCATCGGCACGCATCACCGCAATCAGGCTTATTATGTGAATGCGCTGCGCAGCCCAGACACGGTTTTCACCGTCACCAAGCTGGAAACTGGCGGGCTGCAATTCAGCTATTCTCGCAAATTGCAAAGCGGCAGTAAAAGCATCGGCGTGATTGTGGTCGAGGTCCAATTGGCCAAGCTCGAACAGAAATGGTCGCTGGCAAATGAGGCGATCATGGTGACCGATTCTGCAGGTCTGGTGATCCTGTCGTCAGAGCCGCGTTGGAAAAACAAGACCATCGACGAGGCGCTGAAGGTTGACTACTCCCCCGGGGCGTTTGAGCGCGCCATTCAGGCTACAAGCGACTGGACCCAAAGCCCGGCCGAGGCGATCACCCAAGGGCGTGCCATCCTGCGCCTTGACGGCAAGATCGGCTTTCAAGGTTGGCGGCTAACATATTTCACGACGTTTTCATCGGTCCGCGAGCGTGTAAATGGTGTTTTAGCCATTGAAATCATGGGCTTCGCCATTCTTGTGGCACTGGTATTTTATGTTTTATCGCGCCGGGCGGTTCAGCAATCCAATTTGTTCCAGCGAGAATCCATCGAGCTTCGCGCCTTAAACGAACGCCTTTCATCCCTCAATAACCGGCTGTCGGACGAGATCTCCGAGCGCGAAAAAGTCGAGCGCGACCTTGAGGTGGCCGAACAAAGCCTCGCACAAAGTTCCAAACTAGCGGCACTCGGCGAGATGTCGGCGGCGGTCAGCCATGAGCTGAACCAACCGCTGGCGGCCATGCGCACCTATCTTGCAGGTGCCAAATTACTGCTGCAACGCCACCGCCCGGACGAGGCTTTATCAAGCTTTCAGCGCATTGACGATTTGATCGGGCGCATGGGCTCTATCACCCGCCAGCTTAAATCCTATGCGCGCAAAAGCGGGGATGAGCCGACCCCGGTTGATCTGCGCGAAGCCCTTGCAACTGGTCTCTCGATGATGGAGCCTCAGCTCAATCAAATGGAGGTCAGCATCAC
>JAADIJ010000134.1 GCA_013151335.1 Alphaproteobacteria bacterium
GTCGCCCAGATCAATCGGAGCGCCCAAGGTCGCGCCAGATTTCTCCAGCTCTACCCACTCAGTTTTGCGAAATATCTTATAGATCATGCCCGCAGTATCTCGTGGAGTTTGCGCGCGGGGTCAAGCCCGCGCGCCCTAATTTTGGGTTATTTCCAGCACGAAACCTTCACCGTGAAATCCCCCGCCATAAACGCCAGATCCTCGGGTGCAACCACATCAATGGCGGTCGAGCGGCCATAGGTCAGCTTGTAACGGTCCAATAGCTGGGTGATGGTTGCGGCTTTGAGCGCGAAATTCACATATTCTGGCAGGTTCGCGTTCTCCGGGCTTTTGAGCAGCTCCATGCCAATCACCGCGCCGCGATTATCCAGCACCGGGCCGCCGGCATCGCCGCTCTCTAAGAACGCCGAAACCCGCAGGTTCTCGGGGTTGCCCAACATGCCGCTGGTCGCGGTCAGGGTGCCGTAATTCAGGGTGGCTACGTCCATCACGTCGGGAAAGGAAAAACCGGCCACGGTGATTTCCGTTCCCATCTTCGGCACTTCACTGGAAAACAGCGCAAAAGATCGAGGGGTAAAGGCTGCGGTTGGCTTGAGCACTGCCAGCCCGAGCTTGGTGTTGCGCGCCACAAGGGCGACATCAACGCCGTCGCCGATGGTCACCCGTTTGCAGGCGTCAACATTGGCCACATGGGTTAGAACCACCCCGTCAGCCGAGATGAAAAACCCCGTCGCCGCGCGCGCAGGCTGGGCGGTATCAAGGCCGGTGGAGAGATCAACCGATTGCTCCCCCCCGTTGCCAATTCCCAGATTTTCATCCAGCACATAGCCGTCGAGCGGGGTAAAGCTGTTATACATCGCCGTCGCCAGTGGTCGCATCACGCTGTCCATTTCCGGTGGCCAGACCAGCGTAAATCCCTTGACCTCGCCATTGGCGGTCTTTGCGTAGGTATAAGAGACCATACTATCGTTGCGGCCCGACAAAACGAACCAGTCGCGCCGCCGCTTGCGATAGCCCTCGGGCGGGATGTAATCGAGCGTTTCCATGATGTCATAAAGGCTTTTCAGGGTGTCGCGCCCCCCTTGCTGGCTGATCAGCATCATCCGCGCCTTGGAGGTTCCCTTAGGTTTATAATGCACAAACGGAGGCTCGAACCGGCCAAACTCCACCAACTTGGACGGGTATTTTATCTCGATCCCCGCATCCAGATCGCGCAGGGTATCAATGCCGAGCATAGCGATGGTGTCGTCATAGCGCTGCTTGAGGATCACAAGCTGAGCCTCGGTCAGATAGCCGGTATCTTCAAAGCCTTCGCGGGTCTGAAACTGTTTGATCGCCTTGCGGGTGCCGCGCCCGTAATCGCCATCAATCGCCGCCTCGTAATCGCCGGTCCAGACCATGTAGGTCTGATATTGTTTCTTTTGATCGCGGCTCCAACCACGCTCAAGCGCGCGCGTGGCGCTAAGGTTTTCGTCGGCGATTGGCAGCGAAGGATCGGTGATGATTGGCAAATCGACCGGTTCGGTTGCGGCGATGTTGGCGGGCGGTGCGAGCGGGGTTTCTTCCGCCGTCGCGGTGTTCTCATTCACCGCCAAAGGCTCTTGAACCACGACCTTGGGGGCTGGCTCGGGTTCGGGAGCGGGTGTTGTCGGTTCCTGCGTCACCACAATACCCGTTGCGGGGGCGATTGTGGTGTTGGCCATCAAGGGCCAAAGCTGTTTGACATGTTCGCGCCCGTTGGAAAGCAGACTGTCGGCGGGAATGCGGTTTTGCGCCTTCAGGCTGCTTAGCAATGCCTGCGCTTGGTTGCGTGGATAAGGACCGATCACCACCGCATACCAGCCCGACGTGGTCAAAAAGGCGTGGGTGTCGGGAAACTGCGCCGCGAAGCTTTGCGCGCGCAAGCGGGTGTCGCGGATATTGTTCTGGCTCTCGACCTGAATCCAATACGACTCCTGCGCCGCCGCGTGTTTGGGGCTGGCCACCAGCGTCAGAACCAAGGCCAGAAAACCGGCGAAAAACACCGTACTAATTTTATGCAAAATCCAACTGAAACCTGTCACTTTATATACCCTGTCAATCCTTAACAAATAATCACTGGCCCCAGACTATCAAATCACACATCAAATGCACGTGCCAATGCCCTTCGATGATTGACGCTTTTGTTGCTGTTGCCTATTGAGAACGCGCAAGATCGACCAGAGGCCCGAAAATGGGCACCAAAGGACCGCAGAAATGGACATGACCGGCAAACCGCGCTGCTTTCAGGAGGTTATCCTGAGGCTTCAGGCCTATTGGGCCGCAAAAGGCTGCGCCATATTGCAACCTTATGACATGGAGGTCGGGGCCGGTACGTTTCATCCTGCGACCACGCTGCGCTCGCTGGGGCCAAAGCCGTGGGCGGCGGCTTACGTTCAGCCCTCGCGTCGTCCGACCGATGGGCGTTACGGCGAGAACCCCAATCGCTTGCAGCATTATTATCAGTTTCAGGTGCTGATCAAACCCTCGCCGCCAGATTTGCAGGCGCTTTATCTCGGCAGTCTGGAGGCGATTGGTGTTGACATGACGCTCCATGATATCCGCTTTGTCGAAGACGATTGGGAGAGCCCGACGCTGGGCGCATGGGGGCTTGGCTGGGAGGTGTGGTGTGATGGTATGGAAGTCAGTCAATTCACCTATTTTCAACAGGTTGGCGGCTATGATTGCGCGCCGGTTTCGGGCGAGCTGACCTATGGGTTGGAGCGTCTGGCCATGTATATTCTCGGCGTCGATCATGTGATGGACATGCCGTTCAATGATCCTGATGCGGTCACGCCGATGCTTTATGGCGACGTGTTCATGCAGGCCGAACAGGAATACTCGCGCTTTAATTTTGACGTGGCCAATACTGATGTTTTGCTGAAACATTTCGAGGATGCCGAGGCCGAATGCCAGTCAATCCTTGGCCAAAAGAAACGCGACCCCAAGACCAAGAAACGCATCGTGATGGCGCAGCCCGCCTATGATCAATGCATCAAGGCCAGCCATTTGTTCAACCTTCTGGACGCGCGCGGGGTGATCTCGGTAACCGAACGTCAGGCCTATATCAGTCGGGTGCGCGCGTTGGCCAAATCTTGCGCGGATGCGTTCCTGATGACAGCCGATGGCGGCCATGAGCCGGGCCATTCAAACGGCGAGGCGAGACCATGAAGGGCAGCACATTGATGGGCGGAATGCTCGGATTTACGGCGGTATTTGCAGGCACGCTGTGGTATTTCCAAAACTACGCCTATTACGAGGTGTCAAACCCGACCGATTACACCATACCACTGACGCTTGCGGGCCAGCAGGTCAACGAGCCGATCCTGGCGCGTGATTTCACGGTTCTAAGTGCCGATACCAGCCCCTTGAAGTTCCGCGCGTGTTTCACGGTTGAGAACTCGATCCCGATGCTGACCGAAACCTATCAGGTTTATGATGGCGCAACTCCGCTCAAGCCTCCTTCGTGGTTTGACTGCTTTGATGTGGGCCAGTTGACCGACGATTTGGCGAGCGGCGCAGCGGTGGCGTTTTTGTCGATTAAAAATCAGCCTAAAGGCGTTGATCAGGTGGTCGCGGTTTACGGCGACGGGCGCGCATTCGCATGGCGTCAGATGAACGATATTTTCAAAAAACCCCAAACTCTGACGGATTAAACCATGCCCGATCTGCTGCTTGAATTATTTAGTGAAGAGATCCCCGCGCGCATGCAAGCGCGAGCGGCTGACGACCTCAAACGCCTTGTCACCAACGGGCTGGTCGAGGCGGGCATCACCTATGAAGCCGCCGCCGCTTTTGCCACGCCGCGTCGATTATGTCTGAGCGTTGAGGGCGTACTTGTCCGCTCGCCCAATCAAAAAGTCGAGCGTAAAGGCCCGCGCACCGACGCCCCGGATCAGGCCGTGGCCGGATTTCTGCGTGCAACCGGACTGACACGCGATCAGCTTGAGGTGCGCGACGACAAAAAGGGGCAGGTCTATTTTGCGGTCTTGGAAAAGCCCGGCCGCGCCGCTGCCGATGTGGCCGCCGAGGTGATCGAGACCGTTTTGCACAATTTCCCGTGGCCAAAATCCATGCGCTGGGGAACAGGATCACTGCGCTGGGTGCGCCCGCTCCATTCAATCCTGTGCATCCTTTCAAGCGAAGCGGGCCAGCAAATCGTGCCGGTCAGCATCGACGGCGTGCCGTGCGGCGATACCACCGAGGGCCATCGTTTCATGGGGCAGGGCCGGTTCTCGGTCACCTCATTTGAGGATTACGCCGCGAAACTGCACCGCAACAACGTGGTTCTGAACGCCGAAGATCGCGCCGAGCATATCTGGGCCGAGGCCACCAACGAGGCTTTCGCCATGGGGCTCGAAGTGGTCGAGGATCGCGCCCTGTTGGCCGAGGTTGCTGGCTTGGTCGAGTGGCCCGTGGTCCTGATCGGAGCCATCGCGCCTGATTTCCTCGACCTGCCGGTGGAAGTTCTGCAAACCTCCATGCGCGAGCATCAGAAGTTTTTCTCGGTGCGCAATCCAAAATCAGGCCAGATCGAAAAATTCGTGACCGTGGCCAACCGCGACACCGCCGACAAAGGGGCGACCATTCTGGCGGGCAATCAAAAAGTTCTGTTCGCGCGCCTGTCAGACGCTAAGTTCTTCTGGAAAAACGATTTGCGCGTGCCGCTGGAAAAGATGGGCGCGAAACTGGCAAACGTCACCTTCCACAACAAGCTCGGCTCGCAAGCCGAGCGGATCAACCGCATCGCCGCACTCGCGCGTGTGATCGCCCCACTGGTGGGGGCGGATGCTGATCTGGCAGCGCAAGCCGCGCAGTTGGCCAAGGCCGATCTGGCCTCCGAGATGGTCTACGAGTTCCCCGAATTGCAAGGTACGATGGGCAAATACTACGCCCGCGCTGCCGGTCTGGACGAGGCGGTCGCGAGCGCTTGTGAGGAGCATTATTCGCCGCTTGGTCCCAACGACACCGTGCCAACCGCGCCGGTTTCCGTGGCGGTGGCGCTCGCCGACAAGATCGACACGCTGACAGGCTTTTGGGCAATTGGCGAAAAACCCACCGGCAGCAAAGACCCGTTCGCGCTCAGACGCGCGGCGCTGGGAGTGATCCGGTTGGTGTTGGAGAATGGGGCGCGGGTTGCGCTTCTGAATGTCAGTGAACGCGCGCTTTACAATAATGTGGTTGCGATGGCTGACAGCTTGATCGCATTGAAGGAAAGTGATCTGGTAGGGGCTTCGGAAAACTCTGGTATGGCAGATAGTGTCAGGGATCATTTTGAGAAAAAGCATGGAGCTATCGAGAAATACAGGGACTATAACCCCAGCAATATTGAAGAAGATATCACGCCAGACCTCCTCGCCTTCTTCCACGACCGCCTCAAGGTTTATCTGCGTGACCAAAACATCCGCCACGATGTGATCGACGCGTGCCTTGCGATGCCCGGCAATGACGACCTCGTGGGGCTGGTCAATCGCGCAACCGCACTGGCCGCATTTTTGAAAACCGATGACGGCGAGAACCTGTTGCAAGGGTTCAAACGCGCCAACAATATTCTCAGCGCCGAGGAAAAGAAGGACGGTGTTTCCTATGAGGGCACGCCGGAGCAGAGGTTCGCCGAGGACGAGAGCGAGACCGCGTTATTTGCCGCTCTTGATCAGGCCGAGACCGCAATCGCGCCTGCCATAGAGACCGAGAATTTCGCCGCCGCCATGGCCGCTTTGGCGTCTTTGCGCGCGCCGATTGACGGGTTTTTTGAGGCGGTTCAGGTTAACGCCAAAAGCCAGATTTTGCGGCGAAACCGCCTTTGTTTGCTCAACCGCATCCGCGACGTGATGGGCCGGGTGGCCAGATTTGAGCGGCTGGAAGGCTAAAAGCCCGCGCGCCCCACTCTGCAATTCATATGCCGCAGTGCAGCGAAAACGCTTGCTTGCGCGATAATTCTCCCTATTCTGCCCGTGGTAACGAGGCCAGAAATGATAGAATACGTCCAAATTCAACGACTTGGCAAAGATAGCGACATCAGTTCGGCGCAGTTTGGCGCGCGCGCAAGTCGTCTGGCCAAGCTCCTAAAGCTCGGGTTGCCGGTGCCGCTGGCTTACGGTGTGTCGGTCTCGGCAGTGAGCGAAATCGCCGCCGGACGCTTGCCGGATGTGGCGACATTGCTCGGGCAATTTGGCGACCGGGCCATCGTTTCGGTGCGTTCAAGCCCGGTTAAGCGCGCTTGGGGCGGGCCGGAAACATTGCTCAATATCGGGCTTAACGACGCGCTGCACGCCAAGCTTTGTCATCGTTTGGGCGAGGCGGCCGCCAACGCGCTTTATTGTCGGTTCGTGCAGGAATATTCGATCAATGTGGCCCGGCTCGATCCCGAAGCGTTTCACGGCCTTGACGAAGATAAATGCGGCACTCGGGACGCGCTCCAAGCGACGCTGGGCATTTACAGCGACGAGATGGAGGAGGCGTTTCCACAAAATCCCGAGGACCAGCTTTTGCAGGTTTTACGCTCGATGGCGCGCAGTTGGGGCGGGACCACGGCACGGATTTTGCGCCAAGCACACGGAGCCCCCGCCGATGCCGGACTGGGGCTGATTGTGCAGCGCATGGCGCTTGGATTGGGGGTCGGCGAAAGCGGCGCGGGTGTGGTGCAATTCGTCAAACCTTCGACCGGCGAGCCTGCAATTCGTGGGCGTTATATGCCCAAAGGGCAGGGGCGGGATGCGTTGCAGCCGGGCAAATCGGCGCTCTATATTACTGGCGACAAACGTGGGCGCTCGCTTGAAGACACCAACCCAAAGGCGCTGGCCGAGTTGCAGAAATACAGCGAAATCGCCCGTTTGGGCTGTCATGACGCCTTGCGGTTTGAGTTCACAATCGAGGGCGGCAAAACTTGGCTTTTGGACGCAGCCCCCGCCAATCGCAGCCCGCGCGCCGCCGTTCGTATCGCGGTCGATCTGGCCGAGGATGGGGCGATCAGTCGCAAATCGGCGATTTTACGGGTTGAGCCGGCCAATCTGCAACATCTTTTGCACCCGCAAATCGACCCCGAGGCCAAGCCAAAGATTTTCGCACGAGGACTGGCCGCCAGCCCCGGCGCAGCTTGCGGTCGGATCGTCTTTACCGCTTCGGCGGCACAGGCCTGCGCGGCGCGCGAGGAGGCCTCTATCTTGGTGCGTGTCGAGACCAGCCCAGAGGATATTCGCGGCATGCATTCGGCCAAAGGCGTTCTGACCGAGCGCGGTGGAATGACCAGCCACGCCGCCGTGATTGCGCGGGGCCTGGGCGTGCCTTGTGTGGTTGGGGCCTCTGGTATCACTTTGAATGTTAAGGATAAAACCTTGACGACCAAAGATGGCGAGGTTTTTTACGAGGGTGATATTATCACCGTTGACGGTACCAACGGGGCGGCGATGGCGGGCGATGTCAGTATGGTTTTACCGCAGGTTGACGGTGCTTTTTCCACGCTGATGGACTGGGCCAACGAGTTTCGCGATATCGGAATTCGCGCCAATGCGGACTCGCCAACAGACGCGCGAATTGCCCAGCAGTTCGGCGTTGATGGCATCGGTTTATGCCGCACCGAGCACATGTTTTTCGACGAAGATCGCCTGACGGTGATGCGCGAAATGATCTTTGCCGACGACGTTTCTGATCGTCGCGCCGCGCTTGATCGTCTGCTGCCTATGCAGCGCAGCGATTTTGCCGAGCTTTTCGCGATCATGCAGGGCCTGCCTGTGTGCATTCGCCTGTTTGACCCGCCGCTGCACGAGTTTTTGCCCCATTCGCGCGAAGCCATGCAAGAGCTGGCCGAGGCGATGGACCTGCCGGTTTCACAAGTTATTTCCCGCCGCGAGAGCCTGGCCGAGTTCAATCCAATGCTGGGAATGCGCGGCGTTCGCCTTGGCATCACGGTGCCGGAAATCTACGATATGCAGGCACGCGCGATTTTTGAGGCAACGGTCGAAGCCTCGGCCAAAGGCGAGCCCGTGGTGCCCGAGATTATGATCCCGCTGGTGTCGGCTGCGCGCGAGGTTGAGCTGGTTAAGGCGCGAATCGATGCGGTCGCGACCGAGGTTCAAAACGAAACCGGCGTGCAGTTTACCTATCGTTTGGGCGCGATGGTCGAGACCCCGCGCGCAGCCCTGCGTGCAGGCGATCTGGCGGTTAATTGCGCATTTCTAAGTTTCGGCACCAATGATTTGACCCAAATGACCTACGGTCTCAGCCGCGACGATTCCGGGCGGTTCATGAGCGCATATGTTAATCAGGGCGTGTTTACCGAAGACCCGTTTCACACGCTTGATATTGACGGGGTGGGCGAACTTTTGCTGCTGGCCTCGGAACGTGGGCGCGTAGCGATGCCGGATATCGTGCTGTCGATCTGTGGCGAGCATGGCGGAGACCCCGCGACAATCGAGTTTTGTCGCGCGGCCGGGTTTAATTACGTCTCTTGCTCACCATTTCGTGTGCCCATCGCACGGCTGGCAGCGGCGCAATCTGCGGTGCGCGGAACCAACAAAACCACCGAAGATTTGGTAGTTACATAAGGGTCGACCGCCAAATATAGATAATAACAGGGTAATTTAGGTGTCACAGTTGACAGGAAAACACCTATTGTTCGGGTTTTGTAAACGGATTGTTGCTGATTTGACACAAATTAACGCTGGACAAAACCGTCAACCTATCTATTCCACCTCAGATTCTATAGGTCATGCGCTGACAGGACCTGAATGAAACGTAACTTCAAGGTAAGTCTCATGAGATATTCGTTGGTTATTATTACGGTTTTTCTGGGAGTCTCTGTGTTTTCTGGCGGGGCGTTTTCTGAGGTAAGATTGAGCAGTTCCAATGGCTTGTCGCGCGAAGTTAATTCACAAATCGTGACCATGCTCGGGCAGGAAACTTCGGTTTTACGCCGGGCCTCCTCCACGCGCCTGTCAGAGTTGTCAAATCCTGGTCCCAAACCGGTCAAACGCCGCTGGTTTTTCGGTCGCCGCAGGGCTGCGCCAGTAGATAATTTCAAATACACTTCCGCAAGTCTGGCACTGCTGCCCACGGCTCGTGGTGGCGCGCAATATCAATGCCTTGCCGAGGCGCTTTATTTCGAGGCGCGCGGCGAGAGCATCAAGGGTCAGTTCGCTGTGGCAGAGGTTATTCTCAACCGTGTCGATGCGCGCAGCTTTCCAAATTCGGTGTGCGGGGTCGTGCGCCAAGGTACCGGACGCGGCAAATATACCTGTCAGTTTACCTATAATTGCGACGGCAAAGCCGAAATCCTCAGTGACCGCAGAGCCTTTCGCGAAGTGGGTAAAGTCGCGCGCATAATGCTCGACGGCGAGCCGCGCGTTTTGACCAGCGGGGCCACCTATTACCATTCGACCGCCGTAAATCCTTCATGGGCGAAAAAGTTCATCAGAACGGCGGAAATAGGCGTGCATAAATTCTATCGTGATGGTCGTTTGGTCCGATATAACTAGGGCCTTTGCTCGCATCGAAATCAATTGTCTTGTCCGCGCGAAATGGGCAATGCTTTCGTGTTCGAGCGCCCTGTGATCCGCGCTCAACACGCGAGATTTAGGCATATTTCGGATGGGGAAACATGACATGACCAACGATTCCAGCCTTGCTTTTGAGCTGCCGCATATTCGCGCAGTGGCCACCAGCGGCAAAGATCCGCTCGACCGGATTTCGGTGCGCGACTACACGCGCGACGTCGAAATCGGCGCGTTTCAGGCCGAGCGGGGGGTGACCCAGCGCATCCGCTTTAACGTGGTGCTCGAAGTGTCGCGCAACGCCGCTGCGCAGTCCGACGACGTGGATCAGGTCCTGTCTTACGACACCATCACCGAGGCGATTGACGCGCAGCTCGCCGACGAGCGTATCAACCTGCTTGAGACCCTCGCCGAGAGGGTTGCCGAACGCGTGCTTGAAAACCCCAAATCGGTGCGGGTATTTGTGCGAATTGAAAAGCTCGACCGTATTCCCGGCACGCTGGGGGTCGAAATTGTGCGCAATCGCGTGGTGCTGAAAGACGTGTTGCGACCCGTCACCACGCCGCGCGAGCGCCCCGATACCGAGGTTCATCCACTGGTGATTTTTCTGTCAAATGAGGTTTTGCACGGCGCTGATCTGGCGGCGTGGCTTGACGCGATTGCCGGGCATCGCTTGCCAGCGATTATCTGTCTGGAGCAGGCGCGGGCGACGGCTCCGGTCTCTGAAATTGCAGCCGCCAACCGGCGTATTGCCCTGCTTTCCATTGAGCAAAACGCGTGGGTGCTGGCCGCCAAAGACAAGCGCTGCGTTGTCGTTGACAGTCGGACAGAGCTTGATTGGGCCATGAAACACGGGCAATTATCGGTCTGGGCGCCATCAAGGATCGTGCTGGATGCGGTTCAAGGGCCAAAGGCGGGCGCGGCTGAGCCGTTCGATCTGGCGCGCTGGTTTGCCGCTGGATTTTCCGCCGATGTTATGGCTGTCATCGGCCAGAGCGGCGCTGATACGGATGGTGTCCGATACGTTAATTTGCCGTCCGAATTGTGACGTTTGATGCCCGATAGACGCTATTATCGCCCGCTCGTGCAGTCGGGCAAGGTGGCTCCGGCCTCGGCGATTTTGCTTGCGGGCGGGCCGGTTTGGTTCACGCATGTGGAGCGTTTGCAGCGTGGGCGCGAGCCTGAAGTGATAAGTGCGCGCGAACTGCCGGACGAGATTGCGAGCGCGCTTACCTCCCCGCGCGCCAGCATTTGCGGCCTGACATTTGAGCATCCTTTGTTGATGGGGGTCTTGAACACAACGCCGGACAGTTTTTCCGATGGTGGCCAGTTTGACGGCGTTGAAGCAGCCTTCAGACGCGGGGGCGAGATGATCGCGCAGGGGGCCGATTTGATCGACATTGGCGGCGAGTCAACCCGTCCGGGGGCGAAACTGGTTGATAATGCTCAGGAAATCGCGCGGGTCCTTCCCGTGGCCGAAGCTTTGCACAAAGAGTTTTCGCAAACGCCGCTTTCGATTGATACCCGCAAAGCCGAGGTTGCGTCGGCGGTACTTGCGGCCGGGGCGGGGCTTGTCAACGACGTGTCGGCACTGGAATATGACGCAAAAATGGGGCCTCTGCTGGCCAAGTCCGGCGCCGCGATCTGCCTGATGCACGCCAAGGGGACACCGAAAAATATGCAGGACGCGCCCCGATATGATGACGTGCTACTGGACGTTTACGACTATCTTCAGGGCCGGATTGACCACTGCCTTGCGCTTGGCATCGCGCGTGAGCGGATATTGCTCGACCCCGGTATCGGTTTTGGCAAAACGCTGGCTCATAATCTGGCGCTGATCCGGGGGTTGAGCCTGTTTCATGGGCTTGGTTGCGCGATATTGCTGGGCGTTTCGCGCAAGAGCTTTATTGGCGAGATTGCGCGTGAACCTGACGCAAATGCGCGGTTGCCCGGATCAATCGCGGTCGGGCTTGAAGGGCTACGACAAGGGGTTCAGATGCTGCGCGTGCATGATATAAGGGAGACGCGTCAGGCGGTTTCCTTATGGCAGGCGACCAGATAAGACGCCGTGTAAGCCCTTGCTAAAGAAAGATAAACTATGACGAGAGACCTTTTTGGAACCGATGGCGTCAGGGGCCGCGCCAACACGTATCCTATGACTGCCGAGGTCGCCATGCGGCTCGGCTCGGCAGTGGGGCGGTATTTTCGCCGCGATAAACAGGAGCATCGGGTGGTGATTGGCAAGGACACGCGCCGCTCTGGCTATATGCTGGAGAACGCGCTGACCGCCGGTCTGACCTCGACCGGCATGGATGTATTTCTGCTCGGGCCGGTGCCGACACCGGCGGTTGGGCTGTTGACCCATTCCATGCGCGCTGATCTCGGGGTGATGATTTCGGCCTCGCACAATCCGCATTTTGACAATGGGATCAAGTTCTTCGGGCCGGATGGCTTCAAGCTGTCCGACGATGCCGAGATCGAGATCGAGCGGATTTTGCGCGGTGAAATCGCGCTTTGCAAACCGGAGTCAATTGGGCGCGCCAAGCGGATCGAGGGCGGCATCTGGCGCTATGTGGAATACGCCAAGACCACCTTTCCCGGTCGCGGTCGGCTCGACGGTTTGAAGGTGGTAATTGACTGCGCCAACGGGGCCGCTTACCGCGCCGCGCCGGATATTTTATGGGAGCTGGGGGCCGAGGTTATCCCGATCGGGGTCTCGCCTAACGGGTTCAATATCAACGAGGGCTGCGGCTCTACCAACACCGCGTTGGCCGCGCAAACCGTGCTGCAACACGGGGCCGATATGGGCATCTGTCTTGACGGTGATGCGGATCGGGTGATGATCATTGACGAGCGCGGCACGGTTGCCGACGGCGACCAGATCATGGGTCTGATCGCGTCGCGTTGGGCGCGCGAGGGGCGGCTGGTCGGCGGCACTCTGGTCACGACGGTGATGTCAAATCTGGGACTTGAGCGGTTTTTGACCACGCAAAATATCCGCATGCGCCGCACTGGTGTTGGCGATCGTTACGTGGTCGAGGCCATGCGCGCGGGCGGGTTCAACCTTGGCGGCGAGCAGTCGGGTCATATCGTCATGACCGATTATGTGACCACGGGTGACGGCCTGATTGCGGGGTTGCAGTTCCTCGCGGCAATGGTTGAAACCGGCAAAAAAGCCAGCGAACTTGCCTCGGTGTTTGAGCCATGTCCGCAACTTTTGAAGAACGTGCGCTACAGCCTCGGGTTTAACCCCGGGTTTAACCCGCTTGAGGACGAAAAAGTGCAAAAATCGATCCAGTTGGCGGAGGCGCGCCTCAAGGATGAAGGTCGCTTGCTGATCCGCAAATCCGGCACCGAGCCGTTGGTGCGGGTGATGGCCGAATGCGAGGATGCGGCGATGCTGGAGCAGGTCGTGAACTCCATCGTTTCGGCGGTTGAAAAGGCTGCAACTCGTAACGCCTAAGCTTAGGTGCGAAACCGCTGCCAACTCTTGGCCTGACTGATGCCAAGCCCCAGCAAGATAAGCGCGAGTGCGCCGATAAACTGTGTCGGCAGGCTCTCGGACAGGAAAATAATACCCATAATCGTGGCCCAAACCGGCACTTGATAATTGACCAGACTGAGAAAACTTGGCCCCACTTGCGCGATGATCCTGACCAGAATGACGGTGGCAAGGGCGGTCGGAACCAGCCCGAGATACGCGATTGCCAAAATTGCCGGGACTGGCGGATTAACGGGCAACCCCTCAACCAGATAGGCCGTTGGCAGCATGATCAGGCTGGCAAGCAACAAGGCCCCCGCGCTGAAGGTGAGCTGCGGCGTTGACGGTGCAAGCCGCGTGATGATCGACCCGATAGCATACCCGGCGGTCGCCCCGAGGCTGGCAAGGCGGGCAAGGTTTTCAAGATCGGCCCCCGAGCTTAAAAACGCCTGCGGTCCGATCAGGATGATCACGCCGACGAAACCAACCGCGAAACCAACCAGCTTTTTGGGCCCAAGCCGCTCGCCCGGAATTAAAAAATGCGCAAGCGGCAGCACCATCAGCGGCACGACCGCCATGGTGATACCGGCAAAACCGGCGCTGACATAAAGCTGCGCCCAACTGAGCAAGGTAAACGGTACCGCGTTGGTAAATATGGCCATTCCCAGACAATGAAGCCAAACGCGGCGGTCGCGAGGGGTGGCAAATTTCGGCAGGCCCTCACCGAAAACATACGCAAGAATTAGCAAAACCACCGCCGCCAGTGCGATGCGCAAAGCCGCGACCGTGAGCGGCTCAAACCCGGTCAGCGCGACCTTGACGGCAGGAAAAGAGCCGCCCCAAATCACGCCCAAAAACACGAGCAGCGCCCAATTTGTTGCGGTTGGTTTTCGGGTTTGCATTTGCACGCCTATAGATGTTTGCCAAAAGCTCATCGCTCGGGAGTGGGCGGTCGAGGGGGCCGTTGATAAGGCCCCCTCGCGATTAGGTCAGGATCAGCGCCTAGTTTTTGCTGTGATCCACCAGCTTGCCCGCCGAAATCCACGGCATCATCGCGCGCAAGGTCTCGCCGACTTTCTCGATCTGATGCTCGTCATTGATCCGGCGCGTGGCCTTAAATGACGGCTGACCAACCGCGTTCTCCAGCATGAAATCACGCACGAACTTGCCGTTCTGAATATCCGCCAGAACCGCCTTCATCCGCGCTTTGGTTTCCTCGTAAGGCAGGATGCGCGGGCCGGAGACGTACTCGCCATATTCGGCGGTGTTGGAGATCGAGTAATTCATGTTGGCGATGCCGCCCTCATAGATCAAATCAACGATCAGTTTGACCTCATGCAGGCACTCAAAATAAGCCATCTCCGGCTCGTATCCGGCCTCGACCAGAGTTTCAAAGCCCATGCGGATCAGCTCGACCAGACCGCCACACAGAACAGCTTGCTCGCCGAACAAATCGGTCTCACATTCCTGGCGAAAGCTGGTCTCGATGATGCCGGAACGACCGCCGCCGATGCCCGAGCAATAAGACAGCCCGATCTCCATCGCGCGGCCCGAGGCGTCATGTTCGACCGCAACAAGGCACGGCACGCCGCCGCCTTTGACGAATTCGCCGCGCACGGTGTGGCCGGGGCCTTTGGGGGCCATCATGATCACATCGAACGTGGGTTTCGGCTCGATTAGGTCGAAATGGATGTTGAGGCCGTGGGCAAATGCAATCGCCGCCCCATCGCGCAAATTATCATGCACATATTTCTTGTAAGTTTCGGCCTGCAACTCGTCGGGCATGGTGAACATGATCAGATCGCACCACGCTGCGGCCTCGGCGATGCCCATAACCTTCAGCCCTTCGGCCTCGGCTTTGGCGGCAGAGGTCGAGCCTTCACGCAGCGCAACCACCACGTTTTTCGCGCCAGAATCGCGCAAGTTCAGGGCGTGGGCGTGACCTTGGCTGCCATAGCCGAGGATCGCGACCTTGAGGTCTTTGATCAGGTTGATATCGCAATCACGGTCATAATAAACGCGCATTTTACTGTCCTTTGATTTGTTGGGATTGCCTGTATAGATAGCCGAGTTGCAGGGAATGTTCTGGACAAAAACATGAAAAATCTGCAATTTTAGCAAGATAATATTCGCCTAACGCGACTAAATAGGAAAAAACATGCAAGCCCCCGACGATGCCGACCGCCGACTGCTTCGCCACCTTCAGGCCAGCTGCGATCTCAGCATCCCCGACCTCGCCGAAAAGGCGGGCCTCACACCGGCAACGGTCGCTCGTCGCCTGAGCAAATTGGAGCGCTCGGGGGTTATTCAGGGCTATGAGGCGCGGATCGACTATCACGTTTTGGGCTATGAGGTGGAGGTCAGCCTGCGCGTGACCTTGGACAAAACCCAGACCAACGCTTTTGATATGTTCATCGCGGCGGCGCGAAAAATCCCCGAGGTGGACGAAATCCAGACCTTTCTGGGGCGGGTCGATGTCCGCCTGAACGTGCTGGCGCGCGACATGGCGCATTACCAGCAGATTTACCGAACCCGCATTTTGACGCTGCCCCATATCAGCGATATCGAGGCGTTGATGCTGCTTTCGACCGTCAAAAACAGCGAAGGGCTGCCGTTATGAGCGAGCCAAGTGCCGAGCTTGACGACAAAGACCGTCAGATCTTGCGCGAGCTGTGGCGTGATGCGCGCCAAACTGCGCAGAAACTCGGCGAGATTTGCGGCCTTTCCCAACCGGCCACATGGCGTCGGATCAAACGGCTTGAAACGCTCGGCGTGCTCGGGGCCAGACGGGTTCGCCTTGACAACGAGGCGTTGGGTTTTGGGGTGACGGTGTTTTTGGGGGTGAAGCTCGCGACCAAGGGGCAGGTCTCGCTTGATGACTTTGAGCGCGCGGTCACAGCCATTCCCGAGGTGCAACTGGTGCAGCTTGTACTTGGACTTTACGACTATCGCCTGCGCGTAGTAGCGCGTGATTTGCCCGATTTCGAGCGGGTGTTGCGCCGCCGGATTATGACCTTGCCGGGGGTGGGAAATGTCGAGGCCAATGTCTTGCTGAGCGAAGAGCGTCGGCCTGGGCCGATAGGCGCGTAACTTATGGGGTGATCAGTGTCACACCTGAAATGTTACCAATGGTTTCAATATCTTGACGATAGTTTTTATCTAAAATGCTAATCTGCTCCAGCGTCAATACCTGCGGTCCGGCGCTGTCAGGCGAGCGGGGGAACCGGTCCATTATGGCTTGGATTTTGCGCCCATCGGAGCGCTTGATTTTCTGCACATTTTGACGCTCCATTTCCGACAAAGCCTTGGCCGACATGCCGGGGCGCACCACCTCGTCAAGCGCCAAAAGCTCAGGTCGGGCGTGTTGCTCCAGCCCCAGTGTCAGCGCGACCAGTTGCGGGATCAACTCTAGATAATCCTCGTATTGCCAGACAAAAATCGGCACATCTCCGGCGACAGCGCGAATTTCGTTGACCATGCGCGCCCAGCGAATTTCCGCCAGCGGGGTTTGGTCGAGATAGGTTTCAAAGCTGAGAAATCCGGTGTTTCGCACGGTTTCAAGATAGGCCGAAACCACGAAACTTACCGGATTTCGGATCGCCAGAAACAGGCGCATCTGACAGTCCGGCAGCAGATGCAGCGCGCGACCAACCCGCATGGCGGCACGCGGATACATACGGCGCTCTTGAAAAATGCGCGCGGGCGAGATGTTTTCGTCCAGAATATGCACGCGCGCCCGTCCGGCGGCGAGGCGATGGGCGATGCCGTTTTGCTCGGCGTTCAGGGTTTGGTCTGGGGCGAGCATGGGAAGCTGCTTGGTGATCTCTCGCCTGATGGTTAACGCATCCGGCAGCGCCAGTTGATGAGCCTCTAACAGCGGCGCGTTCTTGAGCAACAGCTTTCGAAAATGCGAGGTGGCGGTTTTATGCGCGCCGAGATGCAAGGTCACGCCCAACTCTTTGCCCCGCGCGGCCAAAGCTTCGCCGCCCATCGGGCTTGGCATCAACTTTTGTCCACGTTTTGCTCTCGCGCCAGATCGATAAGTTTCTTCACGAAGGGGCCAAGTTCATCAACGATGATCGCCACTCCCTTCGCATTTGGATGAATGGCATCAGCCTGCATATAGTTGCGCAAAATCTCGCTTTGGTCGCCATGCTCGCGCAAGGGGCCGAGAAAACTGGGGAAAAACAGCGTGTTATACTTTGCGCTCAACGTGGCGTAAATCTTGTCAAACTCGGTTTTATAGTCGGGACCGAAATTGGTTGGCGCGACCAATCCCACCAGCAAAACCGGCAAACTACGCTTGGCGGCTGCGCGCAAAATGCCGTCGAGGTTGGATTTAGTGTCGGCCGGATTAAGCCCGCGCAACAGATCATTGCCCCCGAGTGTGACGATCAGCGCGCCAACCTCCGGCGTTAGCGTCCAGTCAATCCGCGCCAGCCCACCCGCCGTTGTATCGCCGGACACCCCCGCATTCAGCACCTGAACATCTTCGCCAGCGCCTCGCAGCCACTTTTGAAGTTGCGGCACCAAGCCATCACCAGCAGGCAACCCGTAGCCTTGCGTCAGGCTGTCGCCAAAAGCCGCGATGGTCAGCTTGCCCGCACTCGCCATCTGAGTTGTCAGGAATGTTACCAACAGCGCGGCAAAGAGCTTGCGCAACACGTCCGCCGCCCCATATTGGGTGAAAGGATTAAGGAGTGCCTGTTTCATGACCAATGCGATCCTGTCTCTAAAAGATGTCAGCCTGACTTTGCGCGGCAACGCCGGACCTGTGGACATATTGAAGAGCATTTCCCTGAATGTCGAGGCAGGAGAGACCTTGGGGCTGGTTGGTCCATCTGGCTCTGGCAAATCCTCGCTGCTTATGCTGATGGGCGGGCTTGAGCGTGCGACTGGCGGGCGGATCGAGGCGCTTGGGCAGGATTTTGGCACTATGGGCGAGGATGCTCTGGCGCGGTTTCGCCGTGAAAACATGGGGGTGGTGTTTCAGTCATTTCACCTGATCCCGACCATGACCGCGCTGGAAAACGTGGCAACCCCGCTGGAGCTGGCAGGGCGTCGCGATGCGTTTGAGCGCGCGCGCGCCGAGCTTGAACAAGTGGGGTTGGGCACGCGGATTGATCATTACCCTTCGCAGCTTTCGGGGGGCGAGCAGCAACGGGTTGCTCTGGCCCGTGCGGCAGCTCCACGTCCGAAAATCCTGCTGGCGGACGAGCCGACCGGTAATCTGGATGCCGCCAATGGTGCCGCAATTGTCGAGATGTTGTTTGACCTTGGCAGCCGTTTCGGGGCCACGTTGGTTCTGGTGACCCACGCCACCGAGTTGGCGGCGCGTTGTGATCGGGTGATCGGTCTGGCCGATGGCGAGATCGTGCCGGCGACGAAAAAGGCTGCCGCTGAATGAGACTTCCGGTCGCCGTTTCAATTGCCCTGCGCGAACTGCGCGGCGGTGTGCGGAACTTCCGCATTTTTCTCGCCTGCCTGATTTTGGGCATCGCCGCAATTGCCGCCATTGGCTCTGTTCGCACCAGTATCGAGCAAGGTCTGACGGGGCAGGGGGCGGTGATCCTCGGGGGCGACGCCGAGATGGAGTTCACATATCGGTTTGCCTCCAAAGCCGAGCGCGCGTGGATGGCCGAGCGGTCCAGCGCCGTTTCCGAGATCATCGATTTTCGCTCGATGGCGGTGCGCGGAACTGGCGATCAGGCCGAGCGCGCGTTGACGCAAGTTAAGGCGGTTGATCAAGCTTATCCGATTTATGGCAGTGTTGATCTTTCGCCAAATATCCCTTTGGATCAAGCGCTTGCCGTGGTTGATGGCACACCCGGCGCGGTCATGCGCGCGCTGCTCGCTGACCGTCTTGGCCTGAAGACCGGCGATATATTCCGGCTTGGCGTGCAAGAGTTTCGCCTGTCGGCGGTGTTGGTGCGCGAACCGGATTCCGCCTCGCAAGGGTTCGGCCTGGGACCGCGCACAATCGTGCGAAGCTCGGCGCTGGCGAAGTCTGGTCTGATCGGGCCGGGGTCGTTATTTGAGACCAGATATCGGATGCGTCTTGACGGAGCGCCGGAATTGGCCCTGCTTCAAAAACAGGCCAATTCCGCGTTTCGCGACACCGGAATGCGCTGGCGCGACAAGCGCAATGGCGCGCCGGGGATCGAGGCATTTGTCAACCGGATCGGCTCTTTTTTAGTGCTGGTCGGGCTGGCGGGGCTGGCCGTGGGTGGGATCGGAATTTCGGCGGCTGTGCGCACGTATCTGGACACCAAAACCTCGGTTATCGCCACGCTCAAAACCTTGGGAGCCAGTGGTCGCGTGATTTTTTGGGTCTATTTCCTGCAAATCGGCGCGATGTCCCTGTTGGGAATTGCGCTCGGTTTGATGCTGGGGGCCGCCTTGCCGCTGGTCTTCGCGCCGCTGATTTCCAAAAGCTTGCCGCTGCCTGCCGAGATTACGGTCCATGCTGCCCCGTTGATTGAGGCCGCTCTTTACGGAGGGCTGACGGCGCTGTTATTTACGCTCTGGCCGATTGCGCGCAGTCAGAAAATCCGCCCCGCCGCCCTGTTTCGCGATGGCGGGGCCGGTGATCGGTTGTGGCCCGGTTGGCGCTATGTTTTGGCGACGCTAGCGCTGTTGGCGGCACTGGTTTTGCTGGCGATTTGGTACGCATCGATGCCGTGGTTGGCGCTGTGGACCTTTGGCGCGATTGTGGTTGCGCTGGCGGTTTTGATGTTGGCGGCGGTGTTGGTCAAGCGCGGGGCGGCACGGCTGGCCAAGGCGAAAATTTTGCAAGGTCATACGGCGCTTCGGTTGGCGTTTGGGGCGGTTGGCGGGCCTGCCAGCGACTCTATGCCGGTGATTTTGTCGCTGGGTCTGGGGTTGTCGGTGCTTGCCGCAATTGGGCAGATCGACGCCAATTTGCGCGGGGCTATTTCCAACGAGCTGCCAAGCGTCGCGCCCTCGTTCTTTTTTGTCGATATCCAGACCAAGCAGCTTGACGGGTTCGTCGCGCGCACCCGAAATGACCCTGCTGTCAGCCGGGTCGATACTGCGCCGATGTTGCGCGGTGTGATCACCCGCATCAACGGCGTGCCCGCGCGCCAGGTTGTTGGCGATCACTGGGTGATTAACGGGGATCGCGGCATCACGTTCGCCGCCAAACTGCCCGATAGAACCGTCCTGACGCAAGGGAGCTGGTGGCCCGAAAACTACCAAGGTCCGCCGTTGATCAGCTTTGCTGCCTCCGAGGGGGGCGAGCTTGGTCTTAAGCTTGGTGACCGCCTGACTGTCAATATTCTGGGCCGCGACATCGAGGCCACGATTGCCAATTTCCGCAAGGTGGATTTTTCCAGCGCCGGTATCGGCTTTGTCATCACCATGAACCCAAGTGCGGTGGCGGGCGCGCCCCACACCTATATCGCCACGGTCTATAGCAAGAAATCAGCCGAGGCCAAGATCCTGCGCGACATCGGCGCGACCTATCCAAACATCACCGCGATCTCGGTTCGCGACGCGATTGAGCGGCTCTCCTCGGCGCTCGCGGGATTGGCTGCGGCCACGTCCTACGGCGCGTTGGCCACGTTGTTGACGGGGTTTGTCGTGCTGATCGGGGCGGCTGCGGCGGGCGAAAGAGCGCGAGAATTTGAGGCCGCCGTGTTGAAAACCCTCGGGGCCAGCCGCGCGCGCATATTGCTGAGCTTTGGCCTTCGTGCGGCGTTGATGGGCGCGGTTGCCGGAGGGGTTGCCGTGTTTGCAGGCGGGCTTGCGGGCTGGGCGGTGATGCGGTTTGTGATGGACACCAGCTTTCAGTTTGAGATCGTATCGGCCAGCCTGATCATCATCGGCGGGGCCTTGGTGACGGTTTTCGCGGGGCTATTTTTCGCGTGGCGTGGCGTCCGCTGGGAACACCGCCCGCGCGGGTGCTTCGTTCGCGCGAATAGCGTTAGGTTTTCGCGCGAGCGAGCTTGTCCATGAACGCCGCGACCTCGTTCTTTTGAGCATCCGTCAAACGCAGGCCGAGCTTTGTGCGTCGCCACAGCACGTCTTCGCCGCTATGGGCCCATTCGTGCTGCGCCAGATAGCGCAACTCGCGCTCGGTTAAACTTGCGCCGAAATCCTGTCCAAGATCAGACGCCTCGCGCGCGCCTTTCAGCATCTCGTGGGCCAGCGTGCCATAAGCGCGGATCAGCCGCCAAGCCCACGCATCATCAAGAAATGCGAATGCGGTTTGCAGCCGATCTTTTTGCGCCTCAATCCCGTCGCGCGCGAAATCGCCGCCCGGCAGAGGGGCGCCCGCCGTCCAGCTTTTGGCCATGCGCGGAAATTCAGGCTTGAGCTTGTCCATCACCTGCGCGGCCAGATAGCGGTGGGTGGTGATTTTGCCGCCAAACACATTGATCAGCGGCGCTTCAGTCGCTTTGCCCTCACGCTTGAGAACATAGTCCCGCGTCGCTTCGGTGGCAGACGAGGCCCCGTCATCGTAAAGCGGGCGCACCCCGGAATAGGTCCAAACCACGGAGGCCGGATCAATCGTTTCGCTGAAATACTCCGAGGCGGCGCGACACAGATATTGAGCCTCCTCATCGGTGCAGACGATCTTATCAAGGCCGGTTTTGTGGTCCACATCGGTGGTGCCGATCAGGGTGAAATCCTCTTGAAACGGGATGGCGAAAATGATGCGCCCATCGCCTTGTTGAAAGATATAGGCGCGATCATGGTCAAACAGTTTTGGCACCACGATATGACTGCCACGCACCAACCGGATGCGGTCGCTGCTGGTGACTTGCAGCGTGTCGTTGATGATTTTACCCACCCACGGCCCGCCAGCGTTAACCAAGGCTCGCGCGGTGATATCGTGCGTTTCGCCGGTGAGCTTGTCCTGAACGCTCACCTGCCACTGCCCGTTAACGCGGGCCGCTTTGGTGCAGGGGCTTTGCACAGCAATCGTGGCACCTCGGTTCGCAGCATCGCGGGCGTTTAAGACCACCAGTCGCGCGTCATCGACCCAGCCATCGGAATATTCAAACCCTTTGCGAAATTCGCTCTTGAGCGGTTTGCCGGTGACATCCTTGGTCAAATCCAGCGTTTTGGTGCCGGGCAGCATTTTACGCTTACCGAGGCGAAAATCCAGATGGTCGTAGATGAACAAGCCCATCCGCAGCAGCCACGCCGGGCGCAAACCCTTGTGATAGGGCAGCACAAACCGCAAGGGTCGCGCGATATGAGGCATGGCGGACAAGAGCATCTCGCGCTCGATCAGCGAGTGGCGCACCAGCAGAAAATCGTAATATTCCAGATAGCGCAGCCCGCCGTGAAACAGCTTGGTCGAGGCCGAGGAGGTGCCTTGCGCCAAATCTCCCGCTTCGCACAGATAGACCGACAGGCCTCGTCCGGCCGCATCGCGCGCGATTGCCGTGCCATTTACGCCGCCGCCAATGATTGCGATATCGTAAATCGGAGATGCTGACATGATCTACCCGGGCAAGAACCAATCCCGCGCTTAATCACCACGCGGGCTGCGAAACAATCGCGAGGTTTGTTTGAGAAGTTTTGCAAATGCGGTCAAGGTATATTTGCGCATTTTTGGCCGTTCTCGCCAAAATCTGACGGCTCTTTTGCCGCTTACCGCTTCGAGGCGCAAAAAAACGGCGGCAGGTCTCCCCGCCGCCGCCAAATTCAAGTGCTGAGATCAGATCAGCTTTCGCGCCACCAACGCTCGGCCGCTTTGGAGCCGTCAAGCTCCCAGTTGCCAGCCATCACATCGGAATGGCCGATGGATTTAGACACGCCCATGATGAGATTGGCAAACATGGGAATGATCGCGCCGCCATCGTCACGGATAAGCGCCTGGGCCTCGTAATACATCGCCCGACGCTTGGTTGTATCAAGCTCCTTACGTGCAGCCACCACGATCTGGTTGAATTTCTCGGACTCTGTCGTGCCTTTCCAAGCGGTGTCATTCCACTCTGTGTTGTTGGTATAGGCGGCCGAGAACATCCAGTCTTCGGTGGGACGCCCACCCCAATAAGCAGCACTCCAGCCTTTTTTGT
Source organism: Alphaproteobacteria bacterium (assembly GCA_013151335.1). Classification (GTDB taxonomy): domain Bacteria; phylum Pseudomonadota; class Alphaproteobacteria; order Rhodobacterales; family Rhodobacteraceae; genus UBA5972. The sequence goes on from JAADIJ010000134.1 coordinate 23,040, forward strand.
TCCACACGTTGGACCAGTAGCCATCGGAGGGTTCGCGCACCACTTCGATGTCGATCCCGACCTCGCCAGCGGAGGCTTTGATCAACTGCGCCGCATCAACTGCACCAGCGAATGCTGCATCAGAGGACGACAGTTTGATGGTACCGGAATGGCCGGAAAGCTTATAATGGAAAGCCGCCTTATCCGCATCGAACTCGCGCTGTGGCAGGTCGCCATTATGGTACTGGTTGGCGGTCGAGATCGGGAAGTCATTTCCCATAACCCCATGACCAAGCAGAATTTTATCCACCATCTCCTGACGTTTGACCGAAAGTTTCAGCGCCGTGCGCAGGTGCTTGTTGCCAAATGGCGGTGTGTCCAGACGCATGGGGAATGTGTAGTGCAGCGTGCCGGTGGTCTCGACGATATTCACTGTCGGGACCTTTTTCAGCAGGTGAACGGTCTTGGGATCGACCCGGTCGATCGTGTCAACATCGCCATTCATCAGCGCGTTCTGGCGCGCGGTCACATCAATGATCGACAGTTGCAGTATCTCGTCGAAATAGGCCGCATTCGGCTTCCAGTAATCGCCGTAGCGCGTGTATTCGCCGCGAACGCCGGGGTCAAACTTGTTCAGCACATAACCACCCGTGCCGATGCCGCTGGCCCAGTCGATGGTGCCGTCGCCATTGGAAGGACGGATTGCAAAGTGGTAATCGGACACGATGAACGGGAAGTCGGCATTGCCGTCTGTCAGTTTGAAAACGATGGTGTCGCCATCAACGGAGATATCGGTAACGGCCGTCAACAGGCCCTTGGCCGCCGATTTTGAGGCCTCACCGCGGTGATGGTTGAACGAGTCGATCACGTCCTCGGTTGTCAGCGATTTGCCATTGTGGAAAGTCACGCCCTTGCGCAGCTTAAAGCGCCAAGTTGCGGCATCGGCAGAGGCCTCATAGCTTTCGGCAAGCTCGGGGCGCAGCTGACCATCGGGACCAACTTCGGTCAGGTGGTTGGCAATGGCAAAGCCGAGAAATGTGGAAAAGCCATTTTCAAATGTGGACGGATCAAGCGAATCTGTGGTCGAGCCGTGACCCTGACCAACCCTGAACATTCCACCCTGTTTCGGGGTCGCGGCCTCGGCGCGAACCGCCAGACTGGAGGCGGCGGCGATGGTCAGGCCAAGTGCTGTGGCCCCTTGCATAAATGTGCGGCGGCTTACTTTGCCCGACGCGTAAAGTCTCGACAATTGGTCGATGGTTTTCATAATGAACTCCCTGTTCGTTTCCAAAGATTACAGGCCCTTTAAGTAAGGGCGTGGACATTCTTTTCCAGCAGCAGCGCCGGCACGTGCCATATTGTGGGCGATTGCGGGGCCTCTTGGCAAGAATAATTTCCCCTAACTTTTTTGTGAGAATTTTTGGCAGAGTTTCCGTGAGAGTTTCCACCAGAAACGGTTTTGGCGTCCGGGCGCGATAGCCTGGCCAAAGCGTCCTGATCCGGGTTGTCGGCAGGATGGTCAGGAATTTTGTCTTTACATAAGCCTCCCGGACGTTAGCCTAGAGCCAAGAAGAAGGCGAGCCCGACCTAGAATCGGTTCGCAAAATGGGGGGGGTAAGGTTGGAAACCTCGGAGGTTGAGCCGAGGCGACTTTCCCTAAATTGCTGGCGCGCCCGATCCTGATATCGGGGGCATAGATATCAGGAGGGCGCAGGTGCACCCCATCGTCAAGACTGTTATTCAACGGCTGATGCTGGGCGTTTTCACGCTGTTTTTGGTCTCGCTGATTATCTTTAGCGCGATCCAGTTTTTGCCCGGAGATTTCGGCGAAGCGGTGCTTGGGCAATCGGCAACTGAGGATACTGTTGCGGCATTTCGCAAAGAGCTTGGCCTCGATCAGCCTGCCTATAAACGGTATTTCAACTGGGTAGGCGGCGTGGTGCAGGGCGATTTTGGCAGCTCGTTTTCCGGGCGGGCCTCCTCTGGTGTGGATCGCTCGCGCAAGGTGGTTGACCTGATCGCGCCAAGACTGGAGAACACGCTGTTTTTGGCCAGCATGACCGCGCTGATAGCGGTTCCGTTGGCGCTTTTTCTCGGGATCACCACCGCTCTTTATCGAAATTCGATCTATGACCGGGTGGTCAATGCGGTAACGTTAACCACGATTGCCACGCCCGAGTTTTTTGTCGCCTATATCCTGATCCTGTTTCTGGCCTCGCTCAATCAGTGGCTGCCATCGCTGGCCAATATCGATGCCTCGATGAGTTTGGGAGAGAAGATTTACAAAAGTGCGCTGCCCTCGCTGACCCTGACGCTGGTGATTGTTGCCCATATGATGCGTATGACCCGCGCGGCGATTATCAACCTTTTGGCCAGCCCTTATATCGAGATGGCGCGGCTAAAGGGGCTGTCATCGCGCCAAGTGATCCTGCGTCATGCACTGCCAAATGCCTGGGCGCCGATTGCCACGGTGATTGCCTTTAATCTGGCTTATCTGGTGGTTGGCGTGGTCATCGTCGAGGTGGTGTTCGTCTATCCCGGCGTTGGCCAGTTGATGGTTGATGCCGTGCGCACCCGCGATATTCCGGTGGTTCAGGCCAGCGCTTTGTTCTTCGCGGGGACGTATATTATGCTTAATCTGATCGCGGATATCATCGGCATCATCACCAATCCAAGGATTTTGCACCCCAGATGAGCGACGAGCAGACATATTCCGCCGCCGGTGAAGTCGGTCAGGTTCGTCAGCGGCGCACCCGACTGCAACGCATATGGCTCGACCTTAAAAAGGCCCCACCGACGGCGATTTTCGGCATGTTAGTCGTGTCGATCTATGCGTTCGTGGCTCTGTTTGCGCCATTTCTCGCCCCTCATGGCGAAGCACAGATATTCAAAGAGCCTTACGCCGCGTGGGGAGGCCAATTCCTGCTTGGCACCGATCAAATCGGGCGCGATATCTTTTCACGGCTGATTTATGGCGCGCGCAACACCATCGGTATTGCCCTGACAACCACGATTTTGTCGTTTGCTGTCGGTGGCAGCCTTGGTCTGATCGCTGCCATTAACCAAAACTGGGTCGATCAAGTCATGTCGCGCCTCGTTGACGTGCTGATGGCGATCCCGTCGCTGATTTTCGCACTGATGCTGCTGTCGATTTTCGGCTCCACCACTTGGGGGCTGATTATTATTATCGCCATGCTGGATTCAACGCGGGTATTTCGCCTGACGCGGGCGGTTTCGCTGAACGTGGTGGTGATGGATTACGTCGAGGCCGCCAGATTGCGCGGTGAAAAACTGCCGTGGATCATGCGCCGCGAAATCCTGCCAAATATCCTGCCGCCGCTGGTGGCCGAGTTCGGCTTGCGGTTCAGTTTCGTGTTTCTCGCCATCGCCGCGCTCAGCTTTCTGGGGGTTGGCATTCAGCCTCCGACGGCCGATTGGGGCTCGATGGTGCGCGAGAACGCATCCCTGATCCAGTTTGCCAAATACGACCTAAAAGGGGCCATGACCCCGTTGATGCCCGCCGCCGCAATCGCGCTGTTGACGGTAGCTGTGAATTTTATCGTTGATTGGTTCTTGCAAAAAACATCGGGGCTGAAGGATGAGCAATAAAGCCGCCGCCAAAGGCGACATCCTGCTTGAGATGAAGGACGTAGTGATCGACGGGTTTGCCGACGAGCGCTGGAACGAGATCATCAAAGGCGTCAGCCTGACCCTGAGACGCGGCGAAGTGCTCGGTCTGATCGGCGAGTCCGGTGCGGGCAAATCCACGCTCGGCCTTGGAGCCATGGGCTTTGCGCGACCCGGTTGCCGCCTGACCAGTGGCGAGATTATTTTTGACGGCATAGAATTGCGCACCATGCCCGAGCGCAAAAAACGCAAGTTGTGGGGGACGCGGATTGCCTATGTGGCCCAGTCGGCAGCCGCCGCGTTTAATCCCGCGCACCGTCTGCTTGACCAGACCATCGAGGCCAGCTTGCGCAAAGGTCTGGTCAGCGAGAAAGAGGCAAAACTCGACGCGGTCGCGCTTTATCGCGCCATGCAATTGCCTGACCCCGAACATATCGGTTTTCGCTTTCCCCATCAGGTTTCGGGGGGGCAGTTGCAACGGGCGATGACGGCGATGGCGATGGCCTCGCGACCCGATCTGATCATCTTTGACGAGCCGACCACGGCACTTGATGTGACCACACAAGTTAACGTTTTGGCGTCGATGCGCGATGCCGTCGAGCAGTTCAACACGGCAGCGATCTACATCACCCATGATCTGGCGGTGGTGGCGCAGATGGCCGACCGGATCAAGGTTTTGCGTTACGGTGAAGAGATGGAAGAAGCCGAGACGCGCGAGATGCTGAAATCTCCAAAACACCCATACACCAAATCCTTGTGGTCGGTGCGCTCCATTCATAAAGAACCTAAAACAAGCGACGATTATATTCTGGAAATTCAAGGGGTTGATGCCGCTTATGGCAAGGACGTGAAGGTCTTGCACGACGTAAGCATTTCTATCCCTCGCGGAAAAACCGTGGCTATTGTTGGCGAGTCTGGATCGGGTAAATCCACCGCTGCGCGGGTTGTTACCGGCTTGTTGCCGCCCGTCAAAGGGCAGGTGGTTTTTAATGGAACACCGCTCTCGCCGGAGCTGAAACATCGCAGTAAAGACCAGCTTCAGCGCATCCAGATGATCTATCAAATGGCCGATACGGCGATGAACCCGCGCCATACCGTTAAGGAAATTATCGGACGGCCTCTCGAGTTTTATCTAGGTCTGAAAGGGGCGCGGCAGGAACAAAAAGTCATCGAGCTTTTACATAAAATCGAGCTTGACGAAGGCTTTCTCGACCGCCTGCCGGGCGAGCTTTCCGGCGGGCAAAAACAGCGGATTTGCATCGCGCGCGCGCTGGCTGCTGAACCCGAGTTGATCATCTGCGACGAGGTCACCTCGGCGCTGGATCAGATCGTTCAGGAGGGCATTTTGAAGCTGCTGCTCAAGCTTCAGGAGGATCTCGGAGTCTCTTATATTTTCATCACCCACGACATCGCCACGGTTCAGGCGATTTCCGACGAGATCGTGGTGATGTATCAGGGCAAGGTGGTCGAGCAGGGGCTGAAAACCCAGATTATGACCCCGCCATATCCCGAATATACCCAGCTTTTGCTGTCAAGCGTGCCTGAAATGGACCCCGATTGGCTGACCAATCTGTTGAAAGAACGCGCGGAAAAAAAGGCCGGTTAGCCGAATTCTCGCGCAAGATCATGGCTGAATTCCTTATTGAATATCAAAGTGTTGCCCTCATAGGCCTTGATGCTAGCGGTTAGGTGAAAGGTATCAGCGCTCGACCACATTTTGGCGTGGGTTTCGGTTCTGACCGACCAGTCCTGTCGCGATAATTCCTGCGTCCAGTGGCTTTCGGCAGTGGCGCTCAGCGGGTCATTGCCGGTGATGCTGCGTTTCAGGCACGAGCGGCTGCCTGATTGCAGTCCGTGCTGCTGATCGCGGCGCAAACCCTCGTCATTCTCGATCAGCAAAGCGATCTCGCCGGTTGACTGATCACAGGTGACACGGCTGCTATAGCTCGGGGCGCGCAACTCGTCATATTGCCAAGGGGCGGCCCCTTCGGCTGGCTCAAACTGCCATTCATCCGCTTGCGCCCCGCGATGCACGGGCAGCGACATTTCGCCCGCCTTGAGGGTCAGTTTTGCGCTTTGAGGAATGGGCCAGATAAACGGCCAATAGGCAGAGGAGATCGCCAAGCGCAAGCGCATTCCCGCCTTAACGCGCACCGCAAATTGGTCAAGGCGCAGCCTGATGGTGAACGGCTTGTTAATCGGCAGATCGGACGGGGTTTCGTGGCTGTGGCGATGGCAGAGATTCAGCACACCATATGTCAAACGGGTCGAGGCCCCATCGGGATGGACCTCGCACAGGCGCAGGATTATTTGCGCTTGGGGTTGATCGGAACTGAGCTCAAGCTTGACCTCGCACGCGCCGAGCAGATCGAGATCGGCCTCAAGGGGTGCGCTGTCAAAACAGGCCGAGCGCGCATCATCATCGCGCTGATCGCCGGGCATTTGTGGCACGTCACCCGACATGGGAAAGTAAAATCCCGTGCCAAATCCACAATCGAGCGGCGAGGACACCGTCACACAAATATCGTCTGCCTCGCGCGCCAAATCACCGCTCTGACCCAGATGCCAGACCTCGCGCGTAACCCTCGATGTGGGCCAGTTCTGCTCGGCGACCCACCTGCCGGGGCGATGGGTGCGGGTGCGTGAGGGCCGCGCGCTTTCCTGCATCCACACCCGATACGCGGGGTCGTTTTCCACCCCGGTCGGCAGGTCTTTCAGCCAGTGATCCCACCAGCGGATCGCCTCTTGCAAAAAGCCGATTTGCGGGGCAGGCGTGGCCTCGTGCGGGTATTGATGCACCCAAGGCCCAACGATGCCTTTGACCGGAGCGTCGAGGTTTTCGACCAGATGGGCGACCGTGTTCATATAATTGTCGGCCCAGCCACCGAACGATAAAACGGCGGCTTTGATGGCGCTGTAATCCTCGCAAACTGAGCCGTGCTTCCAATAATCGTCGCGGGTTTGGTGGCCAAGCCAAGTCGCGCTCAGAAATGGTTCAGCGTTCAACCTTTCCAGCCACATCTCGCGCCAGCGTTCGCCAACTAGCATGGGGTCGGGCAGACGCGACGAAAAACTCAGCATCTGGCTGCCCCAGGCGAAATTGTCATTCAGCAGACAGCCGCCCTTATAATGGATGTCGTCGGCGAACCGATCCACAGTCGAGCAAACGGTGATGATCGCCTTAAGCGCGGGAGGTCTGAGGGCCGCCACTTGCAGGCAGTTAAACCCGCCCCAGCTTTTGCCCATCATGCCGACCGCCCCGCTGCACCAGCT
>JAADIJ010000130.1 GCA_013151335.1 Alphaproteobacteria bacterium
GGGCGTTCGCACCGACAGCGCACTCTATCAGGGCTATTCAATCCCGCCATATTACGACAGCCTGATTGGCAAACTGGTGGTGTTTGGCCCCGACCGGACCTTGGCCTTGGCGCGGATGAAACGCGCGTTGCGCGAGCTGATTGTGGACGGAATTGATACCACCGCTCCGCTGTTTGACGCGCTATTGCAAGAGCCGGATATTTTGAGCGGGAACTATGATATCCACTGGCTCGAACGTTGGCTGGAAAAAAATGCCGGCTAAGGCAGCGTGTTGATCATTCGGTCGATAAACGCCGCTGTGGCAGCAAACACATGAGCGTCGATCCCCCGCAGATAACCCCGGAATTGCTGCTGCACGCCTATGCGTCGGGCGTGTTTCCCATGTCCGAAGGGGCGGATGCCGACGAGGTATATTGGGTTGACCCCAAGGCGCGCGGGATTTTGCCCGTGAACGGGTTTCATATCTCGCGCTCGCTGTCGCGAAAAATTCGCACATGTGGATATGATATCCGCGTTGATAGCGCGTTTTCAGAGGTGGTTACCGCATGTGCAGACCGTCCCGAAACGTGGATAAATTCGCAGATATTTGGGCTTTACGCGGCTCTTTTCGATCTAGGGTTTGCCCATTCTCTCGAGGTATTTGACGGCGAGAACCTGATTGGCGGCATCTATGGCGTGGCACTTGGCGCGGCGTTTTTTGGCGAGAGCATGTTTTCGCGCGCGACCGATGGCTCGAAGATCGCGTTGGCTTATCTGGTCGATCGCCTGCGCGCGGGCGGGTTCACCCTGTTTGATACGCAGTTTATCACGCCGCATTTGCACTCTCTCGGCGGTCGGGAAATAACGCGCGACGACTATCACGCCAGGCTGGCGTCAGCCCTTCAGGTTCGCGCCGACTTTATGGCTCAGCCGTCGTCAGCGGGGACCGCCACCGGGATTTTGCAGCGCAACACCCAAACGTCGTAACGCGGGTGATCCAAGGCGGAGAGCGCTGGCGAGGAGGCGATCATCCAGCCTTCAAAACGCGGCTTATCCTCGCGAATATCGCGAATGGTCAGATAGGCAAACGCATCGGTTGCCGGATTTCCGGTCGGGTAGCGACAATCGCCAAGGGTGATCTCCAACCGCTCATAGGTCTCGGTTTGGCCAACATTGATGGCGATATCTTTGGTGATGCCAGTCATCGTGTCCAAGCCGCGTAAAATCGCGCCGCTGGCCTCGGATGTGGGGGTTTGAACCTGCGCCTGCGCGGCCCCCGCCAAGGCCAGAAATCCGATCACAAGGAGTCTTTTCACTTCTTGCCACCCGCCGCGAATTTAAGCATGAGCGACACAATGCTGATCGCCCCTTGGGTGTCGACAATCTCGTCGCCGTTACTCAGAATTTGGTCGGCACCGCCGGGGACGATTTCGACGAAATTCCCGCCAAGCAGCCCTTCCGATGAAATCAGAACCTGCGAATCCGTTGCCAGATTAAGCCCGTCCGGCACGGTAAAATGCGCGACTGCACGGTAGTTTTTGGGGTCAAGCGCCAGCGCAGTCACCGTGCCTACTTTTACCCCGGCCATGCGCACATCAGTCCCTACCGAAACACCTTGAGCCGAGCGAAAGCTCGCATTCAGCTCCATACTTCCGTTGGGTTGCGAGGCGCCGGTTGTGTTAACCATAAAGGCAAAGAAACCGCCTGCGACCGCGAGAACCACCGCGCCAACTATTGTTTCTGTTACGTTTTCAGCCATATCACAAATGCAGCCTTCCCGATCACTCCGGTTGCCACGCCTCGTAATCTTCACGAACCACGGGCTTGGTCGAGCGCATGGAGCCCGCCGGAGCATAGGCTTTCTGGGTGCCGGTCAGGTTGTCCTGATGCGGCTTTTCCCAATCCTTATGGACCAATTCACTGGTGCCGGGACGGTCCGAGAACGTGTGATGCAGCCAGCCATGCCAATCAACCGGAATACGGCTGGCCTCGCAATCGCCATTGTAAATCACCCAACGGCGCTTGCCGTCGGCGGTTTGGTAATAGCGGTTACCTTGCGCATCGCCGCCCACAAGCTGGCCTTTTCGCCATGTGAACAACTGCGTGCCAATGGTCTGGCTGTCCCACCAAGTAAACAGACGTTTGATGAATCTCATTTGTAACCTCTTAAAACGCTCGCTTCTTATGGGCCTAATTCAACGAAAAGGTCCACCAAAATCAGCTTGCGGTCGCACTTTCCTCAGTTCGATCCGCGTAAATATATAACGGGCTGGCCTCGCTGGTGACGGACTCGTCATTGACGACCACCTCTTCAACGCCCTCAAGTCCCGGCAGGTCGAACATGGTATCAAGCAAGATATCCTCCATGATCGAGCGCAATCCCCGCGCGCCGGTTTTGCGCGCAATCGCTCGCTTGGCGATGGCATTGAGCGACTCGTCGGTGAAGGTCAGCACCACATCTTCCAGCTCAAACAAGCGCTGATATTGCTTGATCAGGGCATTTTTGGGCTGGGACAGAATGGTAACCAACGCGTCCTCATCGAGATCGGTCAGCGTGGCAATCACCGGCAGGCGGCCAACAAATTCGGGGATGAGGCCGAATTTCAGCAAATCTTCCGGCTCAAGCTCGGTGAACATGTCGCCAATGGTGCGCGCTTCTTCGTCTTTGACATCCGCGCCAAAACCGATGGCCGAGCCTTTACCGCGCTGGCTGATGATCTTTTCAAGACCGGAAAATGCACCGCCGCAAATAAACAGAATGTTTGTCGTATCTACCTGCAAAAACTCTTGCTGCGGATGCTTGCGCCCGCCTTGTGGGGGGACGCTGGCAACCGTGCCTTCCATGATTTTCAGCAAGGCCTGTTGAACGCCCTCGCCCGACACATCGCGGGTAATCGACGGGTTGTCGGATTTGCGGGTAATTTTATCGACCTCGTCGATATAGACGATGCCGCGTTGGGCGCGCTCGACATTATATTCGCTGGCTTGCAACAGCTTGAGGATGATGTTTTCAACGTCCTCACCCACATAACCGGCCTCGGTCAATGTGGTGGCGTCGGCCATGGTGAACGGCACATCTAATATGCGCGCCAGTGTTTGGGCCAGCAAGGTTTTGCCACAGCCGGTCGGGCCGATCAGCAGAATGTTGGATTTCGCCAGTTCGATATCGGAGGATTTAGCCGAGTGGTTCAGCCGTTTATAGTGATTGTGTACCGCCACCGACAGCACCCGTTTGGCCACGGTTTGACCGATCACATAATCATCCAGAACGTCGCAAAGCTCCCGCGGCGTAGGCACGCCGTCCGAGGATTTCACCATCGAGGATTTGGTCTCTTCGCGGATGATATCCATGCAAAGCTCGACACATTCGTCGCAAATGAACACGGTTGGCCCGGCAATAAGTTTGCGCACCTCGTGCTGGCTTTTGCCGCAGAACGAGCAGTAAAGCGTGTTCTTGGAGTCGCTGTTATTAGAGTTCGCCATTGCTCACCTTTGTCTTGCTCAAATCCAATTCGGGCCTTTGCGACCGCTCGTAACCTGATGTTGCCATAGACGATATGGCAGTTCGCAGGCGGGTACAATTCTTTTCAGCGTCACGATGCTGTAACATTTCAGCACTGCTGAGTTTGGGCACCACCTAGCTTTCGTCGTCGTCAGATTTGCGCTGGCTGACGATCTCGTCGAGATGGCCCCACGCGAGCGCCTCCTCTGAGGACATGAAGTTATCGCGCTCAAGCGCCTTTTCGACCGCCTTGATGGTTTGGCCGGTATGTTTGACGTAAATCTGGTTGATTTGGTCCTTGATTTTCTGGGTTTCGGCCGCATGGATCATAATATCAGTAGCCTGCCCCTGATAGCCGCCAGAGGGCTGATGCACCATGATGCGCGCGTTTGGCAGCGCGAACCGCATGCCTTTTTCGCCGGCAACCGCCAGAACCGAGCCCATCGAGGCCGCCTGCCCGACCACGAGGGTCGAAATTTTAGGGCGGATATATTGCATCGTGTCATAGATCGACAGCCCAGACGTCACCACGCCACCGGGCGAGTTGATATACATCGAGATTTCTTTGCTGGGGTTTTCCGCCTCTAAAAACAGCAATTGCGCCACGATCAGGGTCGACATGCCATCATGCACCGGACCGGAGATAAAAATGATCCGCTCCTTGAGCAGGCGCGAGAAAATATCATATGCCCGTTCGCCGCGCGCGGTTTGCTCCACCACCATCGGCACGAGTGTGTTCATATAGGTGTCAATTGGGTCTTTCATCCGGCCTGCCTTTTTGTTGCTCCTGCCGCCCATTATAGCGCACGGGTTCTGAACAGAGTCTTAGTGATGCGCACGATTAGGTGCAAGAGGTGCGGGTTTGTGTTTTTCGCGTGGCCAATCCGGGAAAGTTGGCGAAAAAGGGGCAGAACTTCACAACTTTTTGCTGGCGCATAAATCGTAAAAACCGTTTGCACGATCTGACCGGTACTGAAACTCAGGCAAACGTCACCTCGTATCGCGGAGCGAATTTTGCTTAAAACCTTCGCTCCGCCCCCAAACTCTGTTTAGGCAACCCGCCGTGGTTTGCGGCGAGAGACCTTTAGCGGATGCGTTGCCTCCCACTCGCCAATATAGTCCCGTGTCAACGGCACTGCGTCACGGCGACGCGCCAGTTGGATCTGGAACACATAATGATCCCCGTGGCGAAACGCGGCCTCGCTGAGGGTCAGATAGTAGTCCCACATCCGGCAAAAACGCGCATCCATAAGCTCTTCGATCTGCGGGCGATTAGCCTCAAACCCTTTGCGCCATGCCTTCAACGTTTCGGCGTAATGCAGGCGCAGGATTTCCACATCCGTGACCCATAATCCGCTTTTCTCGATCACCGCCAATGTCTCCGATAGAGAGGGCGAATAGCCGCCAGGAAAGATGTATTTGCGAATCCATTCGCTGGTGGTCGAGGGACCATTCATTCGGCTGATGGAATGCAGAACGCACACCCCGTCATCAGCCAGCAGATCCTTGATGGTCGAGAAAAACTTCTCATATTGGGTCACGCCCACATGCTCAAACATCCCGACCGAAACGATGCGATCAAACTTACCTTTTTGCTCGCGATAATCACGCAACTGGAAATCCACCGCCTGACCAAGGCCCGCATCTTTGGCCCGCGTGCGCGCAACATCAAGCTGCGAGGGCGACAGTGTCAGCCCGGTCACATCACCGCCACCCTGCTCGGCCAGATACATGGCCAAACCGCCCCAGCCAGAGCCAATATCGAGGATTTTTTGATCCGGTTCCAGCAATAATTTGGCCGCCAGATGGCGCTTTTTAGCCGCCTGAGCCGTGCTCAGATCATCGGTCTCGTTTTGAAAATAGGCACAGGAATACTGACGGTCCGCGTCCAGAAACAAATCATAAAGCTGGTCCGGCAAATCATAGTGATGCTCGACGTTCTTGCGCGACAGCGCGACCGGATTATATTGCCGCCAGTTGCGCATCCAGTGGGCGAGCTTCTCGCGCAGCGCATAAAGCCGATCATTGCCCGCGCTCTGCATATTGGAGCTCATAATCTCGAACAAGTCCGCCAACCCCCCGTCCTCAAGCGTCAGGGTGCCGTCCATATAGGCCTCGCCAATCGCCAGATCGGGATTGAAGTAAAGCTTGCGGTGCAATTTGCGGTCATGCAGGCGAACCGTCACCGACGCGCCAGCCTCGCCCTCGAATTTGTGGCGGTTGCCGTCAGCGTCGATGATCGTCAATGTGCCAACTTTAATGGCGTGTTTCAGTAACCGTGATAAAAGCATTTTACCGCCCCTTCTTGATATCAGTCAAAGTCTCAGAAAGACCTAAAAATTCCACCGCGAGCGGCCCAGAAATTATAAAGCCCGCCAAACAGCAGCGCGATGTACCACCCGTAAGCAAAGGTCTCGATCAGCCCCAACAACAGGCTGGTCCAGCTTATCCAAACAAAGCCCGGCAGCAGCACCGACCAAGCAGGGTTCATGGCCTGGGATGGAAACCACAGATCAAACAGCACGCAGAGAACGAATGTCAGCGACAGGAAAAACCCCAGACTCATCCCCAAGGGGATTATGCGGATTTTGCGCGCACCCGAACTCTGGGGAAACGCGAGGTTTCGCGTCCTTGCGGCCCCCCCGATATCCGAAACATGGTCGGTCATGTCGTGCTCCTTTGCTGTGACCCGATTGGCCCTGTTAACGATATGGTAACTATGGAGGTGGTAATAAGAGCCGCTCAAGACCCCTCTGGTAACGAACGGTAACCACACCCGCGACGGTTACACTATGTTACCAAAAAGGCGGGTGTCAGGACCGCATGCCGGTGCTAGTCTGGCGCAATGAGCACAGCCAAGACCAAAGGACCGGGACATATTCTGGTAGTCGATGACGACCGCGAAATCTGTACCCTGATCGGAAAATTTCTGAAAAAGCGCGACTATCGGGTGACGCTGGTCGGCAATGGGCACGAGATGCGCCGCGCGCTTGGCGAGTGGAGCATCGACCTCGTCATTCTCGACCTGATGCTGCCGGGCGAGGACGGATTGCAACTATGCCGCGATCTGCGCGCGCGCTCAACAATCCCCATCATCATGCTGACGGTGATGAGCGAAGAAACCGACCGGATTATCGGGCTGGAGATGGGGGCTGACGATTATCTGGCCAAACCTTTCAACCCGCGCGAGCTGCTGGCGCGCATCAAAGCCGTGCTGCGGCGGGTCAAAACCAATGCCGATGCGACCTCGCAAACGCGCCCGCGCACGCTTTATTTCTCGGGCTGGCGGCTGGAAATTGGTCGACGGCAGTTTTTCTCGCCCAATGGCTTGCTGGTCGATCTCAGCGGAGGCGAGTTTGACCTGCTGGTGGTCTTTGCCGAGCATCCGCAACAGGTCTTGACCCGCGAGCAGTTGCTGGACCTGACCCACGGGCGCTCCCAAGGGGCGTTTGACCGCTCGATCGACATGCAAATTTCACGCCTGCGCCGCAAGATCGAGATCAGCCACAGCGCGCCCGAGCTGATCATGACCGTGCGCGGCGGCGGCTATAGTTTCACCAGTAATGTGAGCCAACATGAACCGTCTGATCCCTGATACATTGGCCGCGCGCACCGTCGTTGTGCTGATCATCGGCTTGGCGCTGTCGCATGTGATCAGCGTCGGACTTTACATGTCAGATCGCGCACTTGTGCTGGTCTCCGGAGTTGGCGAACATGTGGGTGACCGGATCAACGTCGTGGACCAGTTGGTGCGAAATTCACCGGCTTCGGATCGTGAGCAAGTGTTGTCGCGGGTCGATAACCCTCGTCTACACGCAAACTTAACCGCAAAAAGTGCTGTGAGCGTTGAGCAGGATCAAACCCGCAACCGCACACGTTTCATCGAGGCCCTGATCTCTCATCTGAACCCGGACCCCAAGCGCCAGTTGCGCCTGAAATACGTGGAGATTCCCAAAGGCGGCGAACAAATCCAAGGCACAACGACGGATAGGGCCAATGGCAGCAAGGCGGAAACCATGTTGATCTCGTTGTCTCAACCGAGTGGTCAATGGCTGAACGTCACGGTCATCATCCGAAAACCGGGAACGTTTTGGGGGGTGCGCTTTGGGCTCTCGCTCTTGGTCATGCTGGCGGCAGTGCTGCTGCTTTCGGGGCTGGTGGCCTATAGCCTGACGAGATCGCTGGCGATTTTTGCCAGTGCGGCGCAACGTCTGGGCATTGACGTGCGCGCGCCACCTCTGCCAGAGATCGGCCCGGCCGAAGTCAGGCAAGCAGCAGGCGCCTTCAACCAAATGCAAGACCGCATCCGCCGCTTTGTCGAGGACCGCACCCAGATGATCGCGGCCATCGCCCATGACCTTGGCACCCCGATCGCACGTTTGCGTCTGCGCTCGGAATATATCGAGGATGCCGAGCAGCATGACAAGATGCTGGCCGATCTTGATGACATGGAAAAGATGGTGTTCTCCACACTGGCTTTCGCGCGCGATGACGCCGATGCCGAGCCAAGCACTCGGGTTGATCTGCGCATTTTGCTCCAGCGTATTTGCAATGACGCTACCGACACCGGACAAGATATCAGCCTCACAATCGAGGACACGGCCGTCCCCTTCACCTGCCGCCCGGCGACCCTGCGCCGCGCGCTTGGCAATCTGGTCGATAACGCCGCCAAATACGGGCAACTCGCGCAGGTCAGTTGCGCCCAGCGCGGCGATATTATCGAGATCATCATCAAGGACCAGGGCCCCGGAATTCCGCCCGAACGTCAAGAAGATGTGTTCAAACCCTTCCAGCGACTGGAGCGTTCGCGCAGTCGCGACACCGGCGGTACCGGCTTGGGCCTGACGGTCGCGCGCACGATCATTCGCGCGCATGGCGGCGATATTCAGCTTAAAAATCGCGCTGAAGGCGGATTGAACGTCACGGTGACCCTGCCAAGCTGACAGGGTTTATGCGCTCACCAGCCGGGGCCGGAATGGGTGCCGCCATCGACCATTAACACGGTGCCGGTGATCCACGCCGCCTTGGGTGAGGCCAGAAACATCACGGCGGCGGCCACATCTTTGGGCGTTCCGAGCCGTCCAAGCGGGCAAGCCGTGCGCCACCTTGCGACCCCCTCGGGCCAGTCGTTTTCAAGACCCGGTCGCGCAATCAGCCCCGGTGCGACCGCGTTAACCCTGATGCCTTTTGGCCCAAGTTCCGCCGCCATCGAGCGGGTCAGGCTTTCAAGTGCGGCCTTGCTGGCCGCATAACGCGCATGGCCGGGGGCGGCGCGACTGGCCTCAAGCGACGAGATGTTAACGATCGCAATTCCAGCACGCGGCACGACCTCCGCCACCTGCCGCATCAACGCTTCGGCAGCGATGGTGTTGGTCGCCAAAAGGCTCGCAAACGGGGTCGTGTCGCCTTTAAGTGCCTGATCGGCGGCGCAATTAACCAAGATATCAACGGGTCCGATCAAATCGATCACCTCTGTCATTAGACCCGGCGCAAACCCCTCGCGCGAAATATCGGCCTGAACCGGCGCGCAAATCCCGCCAGCGGTGCGAATTTCTTGCGCCAGCGCGCGCGGCTCTGAGCCTCGATAATGAAGCGCAACCCGCGCCCCCGCCGCCGCCAAACCCCGCGCGATAGCAGCCCCCAACGGCCCGCTAGTGCCGGTGATTAGCGCGTTTTTCCCGGCAAACTCGCCCATATCTGACCCCATCTTATCCTCCTGAAAACACCCCTTGCCGGATCATCTCGGTCAATATCCGCCGTATCCGATCAGCCCCTTCACCGGCATTGGCAAGCACCTCTTCCAGCGTGTCAGGCTGCTGATCCGGCCCGCCGGTCGCGTTATTCGTCACGGCGGAAAACCCGAGCGCCTGCATCCCTGAATGCACCGCAGCCACCACCTCCAGCACCGTGGACATGCCCACCAGATCGCCACCCGCAAGGCGCAAAAACCGTCGCTCGGCGCTGGTTTCAAACTCTGGCCCATGCACGGCAGCATAAATGCCCTGCGGCAGCGCACAGTCAATCAAGCGCGCGGCGTCAAGGGCCGCTTGGCGCAAATCGCGGCTGTAAATATCCGACATATCGGGAAAACGCGGGCCAAGAGCCTCGTCATTTGGCCCCGCGAGCGGATGGGCGCCGGTGAAGTTGAGGTGATCAGAGATCAGCACCGCCTGCCCGACCGCAAGCTCGCTGTTCAGGCCACCGGCGGCATTGGTGGCGATATAGGTTTTCGCCCCAAGCGCACGCAACACATAGACCGGCAAGATGATCTGCTCGGCCTGCCAACCCTCAAACAAATGAAACCGCCCGCTTTGGGCCACGACCTTGCAGCCATGAAGTGTGCCAAACAGCAGCTCGCCGCGATGAGAGGGCGCGGTCGAGATCGGAAAGTCGGTGATTTCGGCGTAGGGAATACGGGTCTCGACCTTGATATCGTCCAGAAACGGCGCAAGACCGGTGCCTGCCACCAGCGCCACGTCGGGTGAAAACGCGGTTTTGGCGCGGATAGAAGCCAGCGCTTCGGCGATTTGTTTTGGAAATTCGGGAGTCATGGGGCCTCCTTCAAAGCGGCGGTGATTTGCGGGATCAGAGCGGTGCTGCGCGCGCAGAGATCGCCAACATCCAGTGTCAAAAGTACGCCTTCGTCCACCACCTGCCGCCCAGCCACAAACACGTCGCGCACATCGCTGCGAGCGGCGCTGTAAACCAGATGGGTGATGGGATCAAACATCGGGCTGGCATGGGGGCCGCGCATATCGACACGGATGAAATCGGCGCGTTTCCCGACCTCGAGCGAGCCAAGATGCTGCTCCGCCCGCAACGCACGCGCGCCATAAAGGGTCGCCATGTGCAGCACCTGTTTGGTCGGCATAACGGCTGCATCCTCAAGCGCGCCCTTATGGATCGTCGCCGCCAATCGCATGGTCAGCCACATATCCATATCATTGCCACTGATCGGTCCATCGGTGCCAAGAGTTACATTAATGCCGCGCGCTAACATCTTGGGAACAGGCGAAAAACCAGAGCCGAGCTTGAGGTTTGACAACGGGTTATGCACCACATGAGCGCCGCTTTTGGCGATCAGATCGATCTCCTCGTCATCCACATGCACGCAATGGGCCAGCACCATGCGCTTGGACAATATGCCAAGGGATGCGAGGTGGCGAATGACGCTTTTGCCGTAAGAAGCGCGCACAGTTTCCTGCTCGGCGCGGGTTTCGGCCGCATGGATCGAGAAGAACCCGTCGTTTTCAGCCGCCAGACCGTAAGCGGCAACCAGCGCCTTCGGCCCGACCGTATAGGCTCCGTGTGGCAAGGTGCCGACAAAACAGGCGTCGTCATTGCCATATTCGGCGAACAGGCGCGCGGCCATCTGATCGCGGCGCTCACTCCCCAGTCCGTCCATCCCCGGCGGATCAAAATATATCCCCCCCGAGGCCAGACGAATACCGGCCTCGCGCGCGGCACCAAAGCTTTGATCGGCGTGCCAGAACATGTCCATCACCGTGGTGGTCCCGCTAAGCAGCAGCTCGGCAAAGCCAAGCGAAGCTCCCAAATGGCAGTTGGCCGGGTCGTTGAGGATCGCGCCCTCGGCCTTCCAAACGGTGTTGAGCCACGCTTCCAGCGGCAGATCCTCGACCAGCCCGCGAAACAGGCTGTCGCCGCAATGGGCGTGCATATTGATGAGACCGGGCATCACAATATCGCCGTCCGCGTCCATGAGTTGATGCGCGCCATCGCGCCAACTTGCAGGCAGCTTATCACTCAGCCCGACCCAGCAAATACGCCCCGCCTGCACGACAAGCGCGCCTGATGCGATCACATGATGATCCTTGTCGCATGTCACGATCTGCGCGTTGGTGATGATCAGAATATCGGGCAAAGCTCAGCTCCCCTGTTGGGTTCGACGACGACGATAGGCAATCGCCAGCACCACCAGCGCCAGCACATATGGCAGCGCATCGGTGAATTGTTGCGGCATTCCCAGCCCCTGAATACGAAATCCCAGCGCGTCGATAAAGCCGAAAACCACCGATGTTAGCAGGATCAGCCACACCCGCCCCATGCACATCAGCACGATGACAACGGCGATCCACCCCCGACCCGAGCTCATCCCCTCGGTAAACAACGTGACGTTGGAGATAGACAATTGCGCCCCGGCAAGACCGGCAAGTGCGCCGCAAATCACCAGTGCCTTGGTGCGCACCATGAGCGGAGAAACCCCGGCGGCCTCCAGTGCGACAGGGTTTTCACCAGCGGCGCGCAACCTCAGGCCCCAAACATGGCGGTTCAGCATCAGAGCTAACAGTGGCACCAGCAAGACCGAGAACCAGACCAGAATGGATTGGCCGTTCATCAGCCCGCCGAGCAGCGGGATATTGTCAATGAGTGGCAGGTTCACCACTGGCAGCGCGGTAATCGCCGGGTCGTCAAAAGTGCCGCGCGCGCCAAACAGACTGCGCAAAAGATAGGCAGTTGCGCCGAGCGCGAGGATGTTGAGGCCGATTGACACCACGATATCGTCACCCTCGCGCCAAACCGCGAACCACGCGAATACCAGCCCGCCAAGCGCTCCGGCCAAGGCGGCGGCGGCGAGGCCTGTCTCCCAGCTTTGAAATGCGAACGAGCCGGCCATCGCCGCAAATGCGCCGATCAGCATCAAGCCCTCAAGGGCGATGTTGAACACCCCCGCGCGCTGGCACAATGCTCCCCCAAGCGACGCCAGCAGGATCGGCGTGAAAAACCTCGGCAACGAGTCTAATAGGGCGGGGTCAAACAACATGGTCTAGCCTCCGTCCTTATGGGATTGCTGCACGAATTTGCGCCCGCCTGTGGCCAAAAACAGGATGATAAGTCCTTGAATTATCTGCGCCATTTCACGCGGAACCCCCGCCGAACGCTCCAGCCCCGCCGCTCCGGTTTGCAAGGCGGCAAACAGCAGACCGGCCACCGGCACCCAGATCGGATTGACCCGCGCAAGCAGCACCGCAACCACGCCGGTCCACGCATAAAGCGGCAACACCAGCATCCCGTCCACATAGCGGTGACTGATGCCATACACCGCCACATAACCAACCAAGCCCGCAATCGCGCCACTGCCCCCGAGAATCTGGTAATACATCCGCCGCTCGGGAAAG
>JAADIJ010000057.1 GCA_013151335.1 Alphaproteobacteria bacterium
CACCAACGGAGCCATCACAGAGGACATTGTACTTCAGTACTTGGAAAAGCACATCCAAAATCCTACCGACGCCAGTCGGTAGTGGTTTAGTATATGCACGGCTACCCGCCGACCGTTAACCATAAAGCGCAGACCGATTTCGCGGTCGGCGTTGCCACCGAAATTGCCGGAAAAGATATGGTGATCGACGATTTTCCGCCCTTCATGGAGGCCGAGGATTTCGCCTATATGCTGGAGGCGCGCCCCGGTGCCTATCTGTCAATCGGGCAGGGCGAAGGCCCGACGTTGCATCATCCAGAGTATAATTTTAACGATGAATTATCGCCCATAGGGGCCAGCTATTTTGTCAAGCTGGTCGAAACCGCGCAGCCTCTGGTCGCCGGTTGATCAGAGTTTGACCATCAGCGATTTTAGCCCGTGGAAGTGATAGCGATCGGCAAATTCTGCCCGCCCGGCAAGCTTCAGATCAGGGTGGCGGGCAAACAAAATGGGCAGCGCGGTTTTCATTTCTAACCGTGCAAGTGGCGCGCCGATGCAAAAATGAACCCCTGCGCCAAAGCTGGTATGGGCCTGATCTGAACGGCTTGGGCGGAACTGGTTCGGGGTCTTAAATTTGGCCGGATCGCGATTGGCGGCGGCCAGCAGCAGCCCGATCTCGGTGCCGCGTTTGATCGGATGACCAAACAGATCCATGTCCTCGTAGGCGATGCGCGTGAACATGTGCAGGGGCGGATCAAAGCGCAAGATTTCCTCGATGGTCGTGTCGATCCGATCCGGGCGGGTAAGCTCGCAGGCGGAAATATCAGAGGTCAGCAGCAGCCGCACGCCGTTGCCAATCGCATGGACTGTCGCCTCATGGCCCGCGTTCAACAGCAGGATCGAGGTGGCGATCAACTCTTCATTTGAGAGTTTTGATCCGTCCTCCTCGGCGGCAATCAACGTGGTGATCAAATCATCGCTCGGCGACTTTCGCCGCTCGTCCACATAGCCGCGCATATAGGCGGAAAACGCGTCTGTCGCGGCAACGGCCGCATCCTCGGTTTGTCGCGTTCGGTTGGCCTGATACATCGCGACCATATCGTGGGACCAGCGCAGCAATTGAGCGGCCATTTCGTCAGGAACTCCCAGCAGGCGGGCGATGATAATAACCGGAATTTGCTCGGCGAAAGCCGCCAATAGATCGAACGGCTGGTCGGGGAAAGCGTCGATCAACTGGTTGGTCAGCGTGGTGATCTCGCCCTCCATCGAGGCTATGCGCCGGCTGGTGAAAGCGCGCACGACAAGGCCGCGTAGGCGGGTATGGGCGGGGGGCTCCAGCTCCAGCATCGAGCGGCGCTCAAACGCGATGAAGGTTTCGATGTGCTCGGGGTAGGGGGTTTGAAACTCGGTGGGTCGCTCTCGTCCAACGCGCCGATCTCGCAGCAAAGCATCGACCTCGCTGTAGCCGGTCACGCAGGGCATCTGGTAATCGGACCAGAAAAATATCGGCCCCGCCTGCCGCGTGTGGTCGTAAAAATCATAAGGATTTTGGACGAAATCCTGTGCAGTTGGGTCTTGGGAGAACGTCTTCACAACGCGCTGTCCGCCGGATTAGTCATTGCCCCGATATGGCTCGACATATTGCAGCGCCATGTCCCACGGGAAGAAAATCCATGTGTCCTGACTGACCTCGGTGATGAACGTATCCACCTGATCGCGCCCGAGCGGCTTGGCGTAGACGGTGGCAAAATGGGCCTTGGGAAAGAGGTCGCGCACCACTTTCAGGGTTTTGCCACTATCGACCAGATCATCAATAATCAGAATACCGCTTCCGTCGCCGATCAATCCCTGATCCGGCGATTTCAGCACAATCGCCTCGCTTTGCGCCTGATGGTCGTAGGATTTGACCGAGATGGTATCAACGGTGCGAATATCCAACTCGCGCGCGACAATCATCGCCGGAGCCATGCCGCCCCGCGTAATCGCAACCACCGCTTTCCACGTTCCGTCGCCCGGCCCGCGACCATCCAGCCGCCACGCCAGCGCGCGGCTGTCGCGGTGCATCTGGTCCCAGCTAATGTGAAAACCCTTTTCATGTGGTAAACGCTCAGACATTATTTTCTCCCGGTGACGACATCGATGTCAGGCGCATCAACGGCTTTCATTCCAATGGCGTGATAGCCCGCATCCACATGCAGGATTTCACCCGTAACGCCAGAGCCTAAATCAGACAGCAGGTAAAGCGCCGATTTGCCCACATCATCAATGGTCACATTGCGGCGCAGGGGCGAGTTGAGCTGGTTCCACTTCATGATATAGCGAAAATCGCCAATGCCGCTGGCGGCCAGCGTCTTTACCGTGCCTGCCGAGATCGCATTGACGCGAATACCGTCCTTGCCCAGATCCTCGGCCATATAGCGCACCGAGGCCTCCAGTGCGGCCTTGGCAACACCCATGACATTATAATGGGGCATGACTTTTTCGGCACCATAATAGGTCAGCGTCAACATCGAGCCACCTGCCCCCATCAGCTTTTCGGCCCGCTGGGCAATGGCGGTAAAGGAGTAAACCGAGACATCCATCGAGACCCGAAAGTTGTCTTGCGTGGTGTCCACATAACGCCCGCGAAGCTCGGCCTTATCGGAATAGCCGATGGCGTGCACGACGAAATCAAGCTCGCCCCATTCGGTTTTCAGCGTTTCAAACAGCGCGTCCAGCGAGGCGGTATCGGTGACATCGCACTCCAACACATGTTTCACACCGATCTTTTCGGCCAAGGGGCGCACCCGTTTTCCAAGCGCCTCTCCCTGATAGGAAAACGCCATCTCGGCCCCCTGCTCGGCACAGGCGCGCGCGATGCCCCATGCCATCGAGCGCTCGTTGGCGACGCCCATGATCAAGCCGCGCTTTCCACTCATAATACCAGCCGACATGCATATACCTCTTGTAAATAATTTGATCATAGTCGTTTAGGCGAAAGTTTGGCGGCCATCAAGCCTGTGAAACATGTCTTTTGAACTGGTCAATCGCGGTAATCGGCGTAATCTTGGCGCGAGAAGCCGCAACAAAAGGAACAGGCCGATGATGGAAAAGAGCGGAATTTTCGCAGGCGACGACCCGTTTGCCATCGCCAATCGCTGGCTGAGCGAGGCCGAGGTCGCCGAGCCGAATGACCCCAATGCGATGGCGCTGGCGACGGTGGATCAAGCGGGTCTGCCCAATGTGCGCATGGTGCTTTTGAAAGAGATCGAACCCGCAAATGCTGGCGGAGCGTTCGTGTTTTACACCAATTACGGCAGCGCCAAAGCGCAGGAGATCGAGGCCTCCGGCCAAGCGGCCTTCGTTTTGCATTGGAAATCTCTGCGCCGTCAAATCAGGGTGCGCGGCCATGTTGAAAGAGAAGATGGCGACAAAGCTGACGCTTACTATGCCTCGCGCTCGTTGCAGTCGCGCTTGGGGGCGTGGGCGTCGCATCAGTCGCGACCGCTCAAATCGCGCGCGCGTCTGATGGCCGCCGTGGCCAAGATCACGGCGACCAAAGGGCCAAACCCGTCGCGCCCGCCGTTTTGGGGTGGCTACAGGATCACGCCGCTTGAGATCGAGTTCTGGGCCGATGGCGAGTTTCGCCTGCATAACCGGTTTCGCTGGCGGCGTGAGAAGCCGGGAAGTGCTTGGGATATCTGTCGGTTGAACCCTTGATCTTGCGCGCGCGAACGTCTTTCATGTTTCAATCAACTCCCGTAACTTCCTGGAATATTTGAACGTGTACTACAGGAATGTCTGGTCGAGTGGTTAATATAATGCTAATCTACTCTGACGTAGGGTCAACTTGAGGGTAGCTTTGTACAGGTGGATAAAAGAGCGACGGTAAAAGGCCAGGTCAAGTGGTTTGATACCACGAAGGGCTTTGGCTTCATTGTTGCCGACGAGGGTGGTTCGGATATTTTGCTGCACGCAAATGTTTTGCGCAGCTTTGGGCGAAACTCGATCGCCGGAAGTGCTGGCGTAGAGGTGCTTGTAGAGGATACCGAACGCGGCTGTCAGGCAACGGAAATAATTAGCATCGACCTCCCACAAGCGGAGGCGGGGCTTCAATCGGTGCGTCAGATATTGGGCGAGGATGCGGTCTTGGAGCCGGAGCCGTACCTAAAACCTGCGCGGGTCAAATGGTTTGATCGCGCGAAAGGGTTCGGATTTGTGAATATTTTCGGTTTGGCCGACGATATTTTTGTGCATATAGAAGTGTTGCACGCCTGCGGCCTGTCAGAGCTTCAGCCCGGCGAGGCGGTCGGCGTGCGCACCGCAAAAGGTCCGCGCGGCCTGATGGCATGGGATGTGCGCGTCTGGGATCAGGCGCTTGAATTGGAGGAATAAGTCTTGCGGCAACTACTTTTGGTGGTTTGGTTTTCAGTGTTTGGATCGGCGGTTTTCGCCGCCTGTTCCCCCAACGAGATTTCGCTGCGTGGCCCTTGGGGTCAGGTGAAATTCAACGTCGAGATCGCGGCCAACAACGAGTCCCGCGCGCTGGGCCTGATGAATCGCACGAGTTTGCCGCAATTTTCGGGCATGGTGTTTGTCTATGACACGCCGCAACATGCGCGGTTCTGGATGAAAAATACCCCTTGATCCCGCTCGACATGATTTTCATGGATGCAACCGGCACCGTGACCACGATCAGCAAAATGGCCGTTCCTGAAAGTCTGGATATCATTGACGGGGGCACCGGTGTTCTCAGCGTGCTGGAGATCAATGGCGGGCTGGCCGACACGCTTGGAATTACGGTTGGCAGTCAGGCACAGCACAGCTCTTTTGGCGAAAATGCGGTCTGGGGCTGCGATCAGTAGGATTTGAGGCCATTTGAGGCCATTTGAGGCTTTTCAAGCGGCGATTGGCACTGTACTAGGCTGCCAATGGATCGGGGCGTGGCGCAGCTTGGTAGCGCGACGGTTTTGGGTACCGTAGGTCGTAGGTTCGAATCCTATCGCCCCGACCAGAAACGTCAGTTGCGCGGCATGGCCCAAGGCCGAAACAAGGTTTGGGGCCAAGCGGCAAGCCTTTTGGGGGCGACAGAGGTGCAAAACTGATGCCCGTTTTCCAGAAAAACACTCTGTTTTGGGCGCTGGTCCTGCTGATCGTCGCCCTGTTCCAACTCTATTTTCCAATCGCCAGCGATGAAGCCTATTTTATCAGTTGGGGAGCCGCGCCAGCGCTTGGTTATTACGACCATCCGCCCTTGCCGGGGTGGATTTCCTACGCGATCAACTCGCTTGGCCGGATGTTGCAAATCGCCGATATCGGTCTGCTCCACCGGCTGTTTTCTTTGGGCCTTGGGGCGACAAGCTTGCTGTTGATCGCGCGTCGCGCCGGACAGTTCAGCGGCCAGATGAGCGGGCAACAGAGCGGTCGGATGCTGGTCGCGCTGGCGCTGGTGCCGGGCTATCTGGTGCTGTTCAACCTCTATCTTAACGACACGTTACTGCTGTTTTTCGTGCTGCTGTTCTTGCTGGCGAGCGAGTGGGCCTACCGCGCCAAGCGACTGGTCTGGTTGGCAATTTTGGCGGCTGGCCTCAGCTTTGCTGCCATTTTGCTGACCAAATATAACGGGGCGGTGATCTATATCGGCATGGTTTTTGGCCTGTTGACATGGCCCGCCGGCCGCCGGTTTCTGTTCGGCCGGATGGTGCTGATCTCGCTGGTCGCGCTTGGCCCGTTTTTGCTGCATCTATGGTGGAATTATAACAATTGCAGCATTAATCTCGCCTTTAATTTTGGATTTCGAAAATCCGAGGCCGCGGGTTTTGGGCCGTTATGGCTGCTGCTGAGCATGCTCATTATGGCCGGCCCGCTCGGATTTATGGCATTAGGGACCGCCATGCGAAACTGGCGTGGTCCCCATCTGGGTTTCTTCAGCCGAGCGTTCTTGGGCAGCGTAAGCGTGATGCTGGTTGTGTCGGTTCTGCTCGGTGATTTTGGTGCCAACTGGGGCGCGCCGCTGGGGGTGATGGCGGCGCTGTCGCTGGTTGAAATGTCGGGGCCAAGGTGGTTTAAGCTCGCCCGAAATCTGGGCGCAGGGCTGACGGCGTTGACGCTGTTGCCCGCCCTCGGTCTGATCGCGGCGTTTCAGTTGAACCTTGTCGCCCCCAAAGATATCTTGCCCGCCGGACAGGCCCGATTTGCCGCGCTGCTGCTTGATATGGACAGCACAGAGCTGCCACGCGCGCTGCGAACCCTTGCCACCAACCGGATCGTGGCGACGACTGAATATGGCGTTGGCGCGGGTCTGAAATTGGCTGGTTTTGATGATGTCGTGGTGATGTCGCAATCGGTGTTCGGTCGCAATCAGGATTTGCAGACCGATTTTAGGACGCTCGACGGGCGCAACATGTTGCTTTTGTCAAACCTGAAACCACGAGCAATGGAAATCGCCCGGTCGGTTTTTGATTCGTTTCAAATTGTCACCATCACCACCTCGCGCCAAAGCTATGACGTGGTGCTGGGGCAGGGGTTTCGTTATGAGAATTATCGCAAAAACTATATTTTACCCGTAGTTACAAGGTTTTACGACCAAAACCCGTTTCCCTATACTCAATGCTTCATGGATAAATACCGCCAGCCATTAACCTTTTGAGTCGGGTTGGCCAAGAATTTATTGCGAGTGTGTGCCCATTTAACCTCTTCGCCAAGAGCATACGGGACCGCTTTTTGAGACATCAATTTCGAATCGATATTGCCGGGTTGTCCCCGGATTTGAGTGCGGTTTGTGGGCAGTTCCTTGGCCGCTTTTCCTCATGTAAAAGGTCAGCAATTGGCTGGAAATCTTTGTTTTGCTGGCAAGATTTACGCTTGGACACGGGTACAATCCCGCCCCGGATTACCGGGAATATTTGGATGATATTTGTTAACGAATAACCCGCTGCTTGCTAGATTGGTTGGCACATCTAGTGGTTAATTTTGCGTCAACAGCTAAATGTGACGAATTCGTGAATAAATTCGTTGACGATGACCCCCTCACTACGTCACCTTGTAGGTACCAGCCGGAACAACACTATATATGGTGGCAAGTCTTAAAGTGCGCATGACTTTGAGAGGGCCTGTTTGTCCCGAATTGGAAAAGCAACAAGAGCACGGCGGAGCAACCGCACGGCTCGAAAACCTGGACTTTAGACTGAATACGATGAGGCAGATATGAAGATTGAACGCAATTTTACGCGCGCCGAAACCGACGCTTACGCAGCAATGGAATTCACCAAAATTCGCTCGGAAATCCGTAATCCCGACGGCACAATTGTGTTTGAGCAAGACGGTGTCGAGGTGCCAGCCAGCTGGTCTCAAGTCGCCGCCGACGTGCTTGCACAGAAATATTTCCGCAAAGCCGGTGTGCCTAAGCTGTTGAAAAAAGACGCAGAAGATGGAGTTCCTGAATTCTTGTGGCGCTCGGTCGCGGATGTAGAGGCGCTTGCTAATCTGCCAGAAGACGAGCGGTTTGGTGGCGAAACTTCGGCCAAGCAAGTGTTTGATCGCCTTGCAGGTACATGGGCATATTGGGGCTGGAAAGGCGGGAACTTTTCCTCTGAAACCGACGCGCGGGCCTATTATGACGAGATGCGTTTCATGCTGGCTGCACAGATGGCCGCGCCCAATTCTCCGCAATGGTTCAACACCGGCCTGCATTGGGCTTACGGTATCGACGGTCCGGGGCAGGGGCACTTTTTTGTTAACCACGAAACCGGCAAGCTGACCCGTTCAAACAGCGCTTACGAGCATCCCCAACCCCACGCTTGTTTCATTCAATCGGTGAAGGACGATCTGGTTGCCGATGGCGGCATCATGGACCTGTGGGTACGTGAAGCGCGGCTGTTCAAATACGGTTCTGGCACCGGCACCAATTTTTCATCGCTGCGTGCCTCAAACGAGAGCCTTGCTGGCGGCGGCAAGTCCTCGGGCTTGATGTCATTTCTGAAAATCGGCGACCGAGCTGCCGGTGCGATAAAATCCGGCGGAACCACGCGGCGCGCGGCCAAGATGGTGATCTGTGACATGGATCACCCGGATATCGAGGAATTTATTAACTGGAAGGTTAAGGAAGAGCAAAAGGTTGCCTCGCTTGTCGCGGGCTCGAAAATGCACGAGCAGCAGCTTAATTTGATTTTTGGCGCGATCCGCGACTGGGATGGTAAAGAAGATGATGCCTTTGATCCAAAGGTTAACACTGGCCTGAAAACGGCTATTCGCTCGGCGAAAAAGGTTGCGATCCCAGAGACTTACGTTAATCGTGTGTTGCAATATGCCAAGCAAGGTTACGAGTCTATCGAGTTTCCCACCTATGATACTGACTGGGATTCAGAGGCGTATTTGACGGTTTCGGGGCAAAACTCCAACAATTCAGTTCGGGTGACGGACGGGTTCTTGCAAGCAGTCAAGGACGATACCGATTGGGCCTTGATCCGGCGTACTGACGGAAAAGTAGCCAAGACCGTCAAGGCGCGCGAGTTGTGGGACGATGTGGGTCACGCCGCTTGGGCCTGTGCCGATCCCGGTATTCAGTTTCACGACACGATCAACGCGTGGCACACTTGCCCGCAGGACGGCGAAATTCGCGGCTCAAACCCTTGTTCTGAATACATGTTTTTGGATGATACCGCCTGTAATCTGGCATCCATGAACTTGCTGATGTTCCAGCGAGACGGTAAATTCGCGACCGAAGACTATATGCATGCGACCCGTTTGTGGACGCTGACGCTGGAGATTTCGGTGCTGATGGCGCAGTTCCCGTCGCGCGAAATTGCCAACCTGTCCTATAAGTTCCGCACGCTTGGGTTGGGATATGCCAATATCGGCGGCTTGTTAATGAATATGGGCCTGAGTTACGACAGTGTTAAGGGTCGGGCCATGTGCGGGGCGTTAACCGCGCTGATGACCGGAGTTTCTTATGCTACTTCGGCTGAAATCGCCCGCGAGCGCGGCGCGTTTCCCGGCTATGAAAAGAACGCCAAGGACATGCTGCGGGTGATCCGAAACCACCGGCGCGCGGCGTATGGCGAGACCAAAAACTACGAGGGTTTGTCGGTTTTGCCGGTGCCGTTGGATCACGCCTCTTGCCCGGATCAAGAGATCGTCACGCTGGCGCGCGCCAGCTGGGACGAGGCGTTGAGGCTTGGTGAAAAGCACGGATTTCGCAACGCTCAGGTCAGCGTGATCGCCCCGACCGGCACCATCGGTCTGGTGATGGATTGCGACACGACCGGGATCGAACCTGACTTTGCGCTGGTCAAATTCAAGAAACTTGCCGGTGGCGGTTATTTCAAAATCATCAACCGATCCGTGCCAGCGGCCCTTGAAACACTGGGCTATGCGCCAAACCAGATCGAGGAAATCGTGGCCTATGCGGTGGGTCACGGCTCGCTCGGCAATGCGCCGGGGATCAATCACACCTCGTTGCTGGGTCACGGTTTTGGTCAGGCAGAGATCGATAAAATCGAGGCGGCACTGCCCTCGGCCTTTGACATCCGGTTCGTGTTTAACCAGTGGACTTTGGGCGAGGATTTCTGCCACGGCACTCTCGGAATTCCCATGTCCGAGCTGAATAATCCCGGCTTCGATTTGCTACGCCACCTTGGATTTACCCGCCAGCAGATCGAGGCGACCAATAATCACGTCTGCGGCGCGATGACGCTTGAAGGCGCGCCGCATCTGAAAGAGAGCGATTACGATGTGTTTGATTGCGCCAATCCTTGCGGCAAAACCGGCAAGCGTTTTTTGGGGGTCAACAGCCATATCTTGATGATGGCCGCCGCGCAGAGCTTTATTTCTGGCGCGATTTCCAAGACCATCAACATGCCAAATGACGCCAGCATTGAGGATTGCAAGGACGCGTATGAGTTTTCGTGGTCGCTGGGGGTCAAGGCCAACGCGCTTTATCGCGACGGCTCCAAGCTCAGCCAGCCCTTGTCGTCGGCGCTGATAGAGGATGACGAGGAGCTTGAGGATTTGTTAACCTCAAACGCTCCGACCGGCGAAAAAGTCAGGGTACTGGCGGAAAAAATTGTCGAAAAAGTTGTGATCAAAGAGATCATCCGCTCGCAGCGCCACAAGCTGCCTTCGCGACGCAAAGGCTATACCCAAAAGGCGATTGTCGGCGGGCATAAGGTCTATTTGCGCACTGGCGAGTACGAGGACGGCAAGATCGGTGAGATTTTCATCGATATGCACAAAGAGGGCGCTGGCTTTCGCGCGATGATGAATAATTTCGCCATCGCGGTCTCTGTTGGGCTGCAATATGGGGTGCCGCTAGACGAATTTGTCGAGGCGTTTACCTTCACGCGGTTCGAGCCAGCCGGCATGGTTCAGGGTAATGATAGCGTTAAAAATGCGACCTCAATTCTGGATTATATCTTCCGCGAACTGGCGATTTCCTATCTTGATCGCACCGATCTGGCCCATGTAAAGCCAACAGGTGCCAGCTTTGACGAGCTTGGTCGGGGCGACGAAGAAGGGCGGCCAAATTTCAGCGAAGTGTCCGGCTCGGTCGCATCTCGGTCGATTGAAATGATCCGCCAAGTGTCCTCTTCGGGCTATTTGCGCAAGCGCCTGCCCCAAGAATTGGTAGTGCTGCAAGGCGGCATAAACGACGCCCTTGCGGGCCAAGCTGTGGGCGCACAAACCGCGTCGGATCCGGTTGGAGCGTTGGCCACGCTGGTGCCAGAGACTAAAACGACTGCGGTATTTTCAAGCGGGCTTGATGCGCGGACAAAGGCGAAAATACAGGGATATGAAGGGGATAGCTGCGGTGAATGTGGGAATTACACCTTAGTTCGCAACGGCACCTGCATGAAATGCAACACCTGCGGGGCGACTAGCGGGTGTAGCTGAGAGGCGATGCCCCAAAGATCGGAAAGCTCGTTTTTTGAGTTGGACCGGGATGAAACGAATACCCGGGCGGCGAATATCCAAGCCGTCGCCCAGGCATCAGAGACGGGTGCGCTCGTCTCTATGCGTTCAGGCCGCAGGCAATAAACCGAGCGGTTAAATATGAGCCTGAAACGCAAAACTGGGCGGGGGGAGACCCCGCCCTTTTTATTTGCCAAGCTGGTTTGGGGAGGTGGTCCTAAAAAGGCGCGCTTAAATTCCGCGCAGCATCGCGGCCACGCCAGTTCTCGCGATCTCCGAGAGGCCAAGTGGCCGCATCAAATCCACAAACGCGTCGATTTTATTTGGTGCGCCGGTGATTTCAAACACGAAACTTTCCAGAGTTGTGTCAACCACAGAGGCGCGAAAAATCCCCGCTAGCCGCATGGCTTCGACCCGTTTTTCGCCGGTTCCCGAGACCTTTAGCATCGCCAACTCGCGCTCAACCGAGGGGCCTTCGACGGTGAGGTCATGGACCTCGTGAACCGGAACAATCCGCGCCAGTTGCGCCTTGATCTGGACGATAACCGAGGGCGTTCCGGTGGTGACAATGGTGATGCGCGACAGATGGCCGTGATGATCGACCTCGGCCACGGTCAGGCTCTCGATGTTATAGCCGCGTCCAGCGAACAGGCCGATCACCCGTGCCAAAACACCGGCTTCGTTGTCAACCACGATGGCGAGGGTGTGGGTCTCGATCGTGGTGCCAAGCGGGCTATGCAAGTCATAGGCGCTTTTGCGGGATGCGTCTTTTTTAAGCGATAGAGCGTTCATGTTTCTCTCCTTATACCAGCACCGCGCCGTCGCCGGAAATGGCGTCTGTGACGGGCTCGTCCCCCAGCAACATTTCGTTATGCGACTTGCCCGACGGGATCATCGGAAAACAGTTTTCGTGTTTTTCAACCAGACAATCGAAAATAACCGGCCCGTCATATTGCAGCATTTCATTGATCGCGTCATCGAGGTTTTTAGGGTCATCACACCGAATTCCCTTGGCCCCGAACGCTTCGGCAAGCTTAACGAAATCAGGCAACGATTCTGACCATGAGTGCGAATACCTCTCGCCATGCAGAAGTTGCTGCCACTGTCGAACCATGCCAAGCCGTTCATTATTAAGGATAAATTGCTTAACCGGCAGGTTAAACTGTACCGCCGTTCCCATCTCTTGCATGTTCATCAAGAACGACGCATCGCCGGCAATGTTAACAACCAAGGCGTCGGGATGGGCGACTTGAACGCCGATTGAGGCGGGTAAACCGTAACCCATCGTGCCAAGTCCGCCCGAAGTCATAAAGCGGTGAGGGTCCTCAAATCCAAGATATTGTGCCGCCCACATCTGGTGCTGGCCAACTTCGGTGGTGATGTAACGCTCTGTCTCCGAGGTCAGCGCTTCCAATCTTTGCAAGGCGTGCTGGGGCTTGATTGTGGTCGTCGAATTGGTGAAAGCGAGGCAATTTATGCCGCGCCATTCATTAATTTTCGCCCACCACTTTGTGACGCTGGCCGTATTGGTTTTACGCCCACGCGACTTCCACAACCGCAGCGCATCCTCTAAAACATGGCCAACATCGCCAAGAATGGGGATGTCCACATGGATGACTTTGTTGATGGATGAGGCATCAATATCAATATGCACCTTTGTCGATTTGGGCGAGAACCCGTCGATGCGTCCGGTAATCCGGTCGTCAAATCGCGCCCCCACATTGATCATCAGGTCGCAGTCATGCATGGCTAAATTGGCCTCATAGGTTCCGTGCATGCCCAACATGCCAAGCCACTGCTCTCCCGAAGCGGGGTAGGCCCCCAATCCCATCAGGGTCGAGGTGATGGGAAATCCGGTTCCGGCGACGAATTCGCGCAGCAATTGACAGGCTCCCGTGCCGGAATTGATCACGCCGCCGCCGGTATAAAACACGGGCCGCTCGGCGGTTTCGATGGCCTCAACCAGCGCCGTAATCTCGTCGATATTGCCCTTGAGTTGCGGCTGATAATGGCTGATTTCAGCCTTGTTGGGACCGACATAAGTGCCGGTCGCAAATTGCACATCCTTGGGAATATCCACCAAAACCGGCCCCGGTCGACCCGAAGTCGCCACATGAAACGCTTGATGAATGGTCTGGGCCAGCTTATTTGTGTCCTTGACCAGCCAGTTATGTTTGGAGCATGGGCGGGTGATGCCGACCGTATCGGCCTCTTGAAAACCGTCGGTGCCGATCATGAATGTGGGCACCTGACCCGACAAAACCACCATCGGGATCGAGTCCATCAGCGCGTCGGTCATCCCCGTCACCGCGTTGGTCGCTCCCGGTCCGGACGTCACCAAAACCACCCCCGGTTTGCCGGTTGAGCGGGCATAGCCCTCGGCGGCGTGGGTCGCCCCTTGTTCATGGCGCACCAGAATATGGCGGATGCCGTTTTGCTGGAAAATCTCGTCATAAATCGGCAGCACCGCCCCTCCGGGATAGCCAAACACGGTGTCCACGCCCTGATCCTTGAGGGCCTTTATCACGATCTGCGCGCCGGTCATCTGACGGGTCATTTCAATGTCTCCATTTGCTGTGCCATCGGTTGTGTCCTGACATAAAAAAACCCCCGATAAGAGGGGGCATGGGCATAACCGGATTTCGTGGTTAACGCGCCATGCATTTACACAAAATCACAGGTAGGTTGTTCATCTTTATCTCCAGTTTGGATAAAACAATATTTGCGTGGCCAATCTAGGTCAAGTGCCTTTTGCCAAGGTTATGACGTGTTTTGGGGTAAAAAATGAAATAAAATTTCAATAAGGCTCCGGAATCAGACATTAACCGAATAATTCACGGATGGCACTGCCCCTAGCCGATATTGGAAGGGAGCGTGGGCGTCACCATATCGGGCAGTTTGATATTGCCGACCTGATCGGAAATTGGCTCTCGCTGGATCGGAGCAGGCACGGACAGCACATCGGCAGCAGGATCAAGGTTTTGCCACTGTCCACCTTGGTAAACCTCCAGCGCGCCGAAGTTCGATTTATAGCCCATTTTAGGGCTGCCCGGCACCCAATAGCCGAGATAAACATAAGGCAAACCCGCCTCGCGCGCGATCTCGACATGGTCAAGAATAATATAAGTCCCCGGCGAGTTTTGCTGTGTGTCAGGTTCGAAAAACGAGTAAACCATCGACAGTCCGTCATCCAAAACATCCGTCAGACAGGCCGCTGACAGGCGGGGCTTTGGGGCCATGCGCTGACGATTTTCGCCAGTTGTCGGCGGCTCATGGCGGTAATATTCAACCACTCTGGAGCGCACCGGCGTTTCCTCGATCATCGCCGCAAATTCATAGATATCCATATCCGCCATGCCGCCGTCGGAATGGCGCAAGCTCAGATACGAGCGAAAAAGCTGAAACTGATCCTCGGTCGCCCACGGGGTCGATGCCTCGCGCGTCAGATCAGCATTGCGCCGCAGCACACGTCGTTGGCTTTTGGTCGGGAAAAAATCTGCGACCCTGATCCGGGCGGAATAACAGGCCGTACACGCCGCACATGACGGGCGATAAAGAACATTTTGCGAGCGTCTAAACCCTTGTTTTGACAGCATATCATTGAGTTTTACAGCGCCGTCACCCTGAAGTGCGGTAAAAAGTTTGCGTTCAACACGCCCCGGCAGATACGGACAAGGTTGCGAGGCCGTAACATAAAACTGTGGAATTGCCGGTACCGCGTGACGCATAATGTTGTCGCTCTAGGGGAACTCAAGGTCGAGTTTAACAACTCTGCGGCGTCACGGCAATATTATTAAATTTCAACAATTGGGCGTCAAGAGAGGGCAGTTGACGAAACTACCCTCTCTTGGCGTAATATTGTTACAAGTCAGGCGTTGTTGACGTCCGGCTCGGCAGGTTTTGCCTCACGGGCGCGATCATCCATGAACTGATCAAATTCGGTCTTGTCCTTGGCTTCGCGCAGTTGATCCAAAAAGGCCTGAAACGCTTCTTGTTCGTCCTCAAGCCGTTTGAGGGTTTCGGTCTTATAGGCGTCAAAAGCGACATTGCCGGATGAATGAAAGCCGTGATGGATTTGGTGACGATGGCCGTGTCTGCGGCGGCTTGAACAATGAGACTGCATGCGTTTGCTCCAGATCATATATGCGAGAATTGCCAGCCCGACGGGCCAGAAAAGAATAAACCCGAGCACCATCAGCGCGATCCAGGCTCCTTTGCCTCGTCTGTCGAGCCAGTTCTCTGCTTGTGACGGCCAGGTTGCGACGTTGCTCATTCGATTTGTCCTTTGCTATGTTAATTTCGTTTACATTGAATATGTGGGGCTTGGGGGTAAAATTGCAAGCATTAATGTGAATAATATTTACATAAAAGAAAGCCGTGCCGGTAAGTGGTTGTAAACGCGGTGTTTACGCCTGTGTAAGTATCCCCAGACCGCGCAAATAAACGCCGATCCCGCTCTCAAGCAGATCTTCGGGGGTGAAGGGCGCGCGCGCTCCCGGCTCGCCGCGCGCGAATAATTCGACCACACCGTGGCTCATGGCCCAGATATGCTGGGTGACCATTGTCGCCGGTGGTCGGCGGTCGGCAGGCAGCTGTGCGATCAAGTCCTCGGTCGCTTGGGACAGCACCGACATCGCCCGGTTGGAGGCCAGCGCAAGTGCGGGATCGGCATTGATACGCAACCCGCTTTCAAACATCGCGATATAGTGTCCGGGGTGTTTGCGCGCGAAGGCCAGATAGGCGCGCCCGGTCGCTTCAAACGAGGCCAGAGCCGACGGCGCCCCTTTCTGATAGGCGTATTGCATGAGATCGGCGAAGATCTCAAAGCCCTGCCGTGCGGCCTCGGCGATCATATCTTCCTTGCCCGAAAAATGGCGATAAGGGGCGGCGGGCGACACGCCAGCGGCTTTTGCAGCCTCGGCCATGGTGAACCCGTGCGGGCCTTTGGCGTTGATCAACTTAAGCGTCGCCTCGACCAGCGCCTGTTTGAGATTGCCGTGATGATAGCCGCGTTTATGCATGCCAGAGGTCCGTGCCTCCGCAGATTTTGGGGTCAGGAAGGTGGGCAATTTCCGGGTCTTTGCGCGCATAATCTATCTGGAACAGGACCGCCTGAAGCGCCGCGACCCGCGCGCGGCGTTTGTCATCCGATCGAATGAGGGTCCAAGGTACGATTTCGGTGTGGGTGCGCGCAAACATTTCGCCGATCGCTTCGGAGTATGCCTGCCACTTTGACAATCCTTGCACATCTATCGACGAAAGTTTCCATTGTTTTAATGGGTCACTTTCACGTTTGTGAAACCGGCGTAGCTGTTCTGTTTTACCTACGTTTAACCATATTTTGATCAAAGTTATTCCGTCATTCACCAACATGTCCTCAAACGAGGCAACTTGTGTGAAAAACTGTTCCCGCTGCAAAGATGTGCAAAAGCCGAATACATGTTCAATCACGGCGCGGTTATACCATGAGCGATCAAAGAATACGATCTCGCCACCTGCTGGCAAGTGCTTGATATAGCGCTGAAAATACCACTCGGTACTCTCTCTGTCCGAAGGCTTGGACAGGGCAACAATGCGCGCTGAGCGCGGGTTCATAAACTCGCGAAACCGCTTGATTGTCCCGCCTTTTCCCGCCGCGTCCCGGCCTTCAAACAGCACCGCAATCCGGGTGCCGCTGTCTTTGGCCCAAGCTTGCAACTTGACCAACTCGATCTGCAACAAGGACAGAGTTTTTTCATATTCCCGAAGGCCCCAGCGGTCCGCATAGGGGTAGTCTTCGGTCAGAATATCGTCCTTCTGGGCGTTCTTGATGGCTTTGCGAACATCTGCCGGGATATCGTGGTTGTAAAACCGGGAGATCTCGCCGTCAAAGGGAAGGGGCATTGATTTCTCCAACTATGATGTGGCCTGAGCGCTTGGTCACTGTCCGGTTTTCAGGCCCGCGCGCTGTTGTAAACGGTCGATCACGGCGACCACGTCTTTAAGGTTTGTATGATGGGGCATATGGCCTACGTTTTGCAACACGGTGACCTCGATCCCTTTGATTTGATGGGCGAGTTTTTTGGTGTGAATTTCATAAGGAACAATGATGTCCTTGGTGCCATGAATGGCCTCGACCGGCATCATAATCTCGCCGTAACGCGGAACCATTGCCCTGATTTCTTCTTTTAAAGCAGCGACTTGCAGCGCATTGGATTTTTGGGTGACTTGCCGCAGCGTTAAGCCTGTGCCCACCATATCGGCATAGTTTTCCGGGACAAGCTGCGGGGCGAATATCTCGACCAACGAGTCATCAACCAGTTTTTTCGGTGGGAAAGCCGCTACAATCAGCCGCAAAATCGGGCCGGAGATCGGGTTGGCGTTAATCTTGTAAAGCGTGCTAAGGCCGGTATCCCAGACATTTGACGGGGTTGAAATCAGCACCAACCCGGCCACCAGATCGGGATATTCCAGCGCCATTTTCAGCGCTACGGCACCGCCATAGCTTTGGCCGAGCACATATATTTTGTCATAGCCAAGCTTGCGCGCCAAGCCTGCGAACAAATCCGCCTGCTGTTTCAACGTCGCCCCTTTGTTGCCTATTGGCGGGGTATACCCAAGGCCGGGGCGATCGACCGCGATGGTCGTGAAACGATCGGAAATGGCGGGGGCCAGCCCCATTGTCATGTCGCGAAGATTGCCGCTTGCACCGTGGATCAGCATGATCGGTGGGCCGGTTCCGTCGATCTTGACGTGAACTTTGCGGCCATCTACGTCAATGATCCGCCCGCTGATCGGGCTTGCGGACTCAGCCGAGATTTCGTTTTGTTCGGCGCGGTAAATCATCCAAAGGACTGTAATCGCAACAAAAATGATAAAAGAGATTAGCCATTTCATAGTCAGGACTTCCCGATTTTAGTCATATCATATGGTGTGGTCTGGTATACTTGGTTTATCCAGTTACCGTAAAGAAGATGTGCATGACTCCGCCAGCGGTTTTTGGGAGCGGTGCTGGGGTCATCGTTTTCATAATAGTTAACGGGCACTTTTGTCGCCAGGTCACGGGCTACGTCGCGATCATATTCGCTCTTGAGGGTGCCGCTTTCATACTCAAAATGGTTGAAGATATAAAGCGCGCGGTGGCGTTCGTCCTCAATCAGGCAGGGGCCGGTTTCGCCCGAGCCGATCAGTGTTACCAGCCCGTTGGCGGCGTCAATCTCGGTTTGGCGCATTTCGGTCCAGCGGCTGACGGGAATGACGAAATCATCGGAAAAACCGTTAAGAAATGGCGAGGAGGGGGCAAGGTTTTGATGCCTGAAACAGCCAAACGCCTTTTGCGTTAACATATGCTTCTTCACGCCGTGGAAATGATTAACCATCGCCATGCCGCCCCAGCAAACCCCGAAAGTAGAGTGCACATTGCTCTGGGTCCAGTTCATGACCTCCTGCATTTCCGCCCAGTAATCCACCTCGTCAAACGGCAGATGCTCAATCGGCGCGCCAGTGATGATCAGCCCGTCAAGCTTGCGCGATTTGACCTCCTGAAACGGCTGATAAAACGAGGCCATATGCTCGGGCGAGGTGTTTCGCGACCGATGGCCGGTCATGCGAATGAGAGTGAGCTCGATTTGTAAAGGAGTGGCGCCGATCAGACGCGAAAACTGGGTCTCGGTCTGAATTTTCTTTGGCATCAGGTTCAAAAGCCCGATTTGCAGCGGCCTGATATCCTGGCGCGCGGCTTGCTCTGGCGACATCACCGACACGCCTTCGCGGCGCAAGATGTCGTAAGCAGGCAGGTTTTCGGGAATTTTAATCGCCATCTGGGTCTTTTCCGGTCCGTAGTTTTGCGGTCTTACGCCTGTCTGTTTTCCTTGATCGCCTGCGCGACCAGCCCCTCAAAATCATCGGAGGATTTTATCTGTTCAACGTCCTCGGCCCGCACGCTGACCCCCCAGTTTTTCGCCATAGAGCGATAGATCGGCATTCGGTGATCAAGACATTTACGATAGGCGAAACGCATAAACTCATCTGGATCAACGTCGTCTTCTGACACGTTGTTTTCACTGCAAAAAGCCGTCCATATGGACATCAAAAACGCAGGGTCAAAATACATCGGTTTGGGGGAGGCGGCAAAGCGCTCCACCAGTTTTTCGGTGTGATCACAACTGCCTTGGATACCGATCAACAGCATGTTTTCCGACAGCGCGGTCAGGACCGGATCGGCGGGATCATCGGGGTTTACGACCTCGCAGATCGAGCCGCCGGAATCGCAAATGAAATGGTCATAGCCATAGAGAATTTGCGCGCGCGACGAAAACCGCGGCGCGTCCAGAAGGGCCGAGATTTCGGCGGTTCGGTGCAGCTCTTGCCGGCGCTGATACTCGCCAAACGGGATGCCGCCGAGCTTTGGATCGCCCGGTTTGCCCATATAGGTCGAGAGCGGAGATAGATTGTCAAAGGTGATATTGGAGGCAATATAAAGGGAATCGCTGCGCAAAAGCTCTGCCAGAAACGGGTTGCGCATGGCCTCGGTCTTGAAATTGTCGACGATATGCTCGCCCATATAGCGCGTGCCGATACGGTAATCGACCGAGTAGTGAAACCACTTACCGCTCTCGCGCAGGATGTTGGAGACATGGGTTTTGCCAAGGCCGGACATGCCAAAAAGCATCGCGCGTTTGTTGCTCTCGCTGGCCCAAATATCGGCAGATTTATAAAGCATGTCGTGAATTCCAAAGCCTGCTACCCTCGCGCTTTACCTTATCTAAGGGTAAAGGATCAAACGCAAATATTAACACAGCAGGCTGCCAGCGGTCGCCCAAAGGCCTTTATTCCCACTCAATCGTCCCCGGAGGCTTGGAGGTGATGTCGTAAGTGACCCGATTAATTCCGGCAACTTCGTTAATAATCCGGGTCGCGGTCTCGCCCAGAAATTCGTGGCTGAACGGGTAGTAATCGGCGGTCATGCCGTCAACGCTGGTCACCGCGCGCAGGGCGCAGGCAAAATCATAGGTGCGCCCGTCGCCCATCACGCCAACGGTTCGAACCGGCAAAATTGCCACAAACGCCTGCCAGATTTCGTCATAAA
>JAADIJ010000002.1 GCA_013151335.1 Alphaproteobacteria bacterium
ACATTGCTCAGCCGTTTGACCCCGATCCAGCGGAGCGTTTGCGCGCCGTGATGCAGCGTTTGCACCAGATCGCCAATCACCAAATCCTCAACCGGAATATCCCCGTTCACGCCGCGAATACGCGCGCCAGTCGTGAAGCAAATGGTTAACGGCTTTTGTGTCGCGTTAAAATTCTGCTGGCCGTCATCTTTGATATGGGCAACCCCGGTATAGGTCGCCCCGTCCGCCCCCACATAGCTAAACGCCAACTCATCGGTACTGCCCGGAACCAACCTGGTAATTGAGGCCCCCTTCAACGAGACCTGATCCGTGGGGTCGTAATTCTTGATGTCGATCTGCAAGCCGTTCTGGCTGAAAGTTCCCAGATCGACCGTGGCCTGATTGCTGATGGTATCGAAATTCTGAAAATCGATTTTTATCTCGCCGACATTGCCAAAAGGGTCCGCCGTGACCACGACATTACCGCCGGTCGGGATGTCGATCTTAAGGGTATCGCCGTCTCCCAACGCAACCGATCCGCTCGCAGTGATGGTAAATTTTGCCATAAATCCAAAAACCCGACCGTTCAAATATTGTCCGAGCATACAAATAACGGCATCAAAATACAACCAAACCGCAACATCTTGCGCAGTGCCGTATCAAGTCAGGATCGTTTGGAAAAGTGAGAGGCTGGACAACGACCCAAACGGGACCCGTTACGGCTGCTTCCTTCCGGATCTGACCGGGTTGGCGAGGCGTTCACCCGCGCCAACCTCTCGATCCGCTATATAGGTCGCACGACACGCGTGGTCAATGGTCGCCTTATGGGGCCAAAGCGGGGGATTGGGGCCGTCTTCCTGCCGGTTTACTGTTGTGTCTTTTGTTAGACGTTGCTTTATTCGCCCCAACTGCAAACCGACTGCAAACAGCTTTCCAAGGACGGCAAAGTGAACCCAACTCAACATCAGCGACTGCCTTCGCCCCATACCCCCACGGCCCGATCATGAGAGCGGCCGAACAGGTTACGTTTGGCGGGGGTGGTCTTGATCGCGCCACCCACCTTCGCAAAGACACGGACGCGCTCGCCGCGATGCTGGCCTCCCCGACGGCACGCATTCTGCCTGTTTGGCGCGGCAAGCCCCTGATCGCGCCCCAACCAACGGGCAAACAAGATATTGGCCTCGCCTTTCTGGCCGCCGATCACATGGTTTTCGCTGACGCAAACGAGGCTGCGGTTTTTCTTGGCCTTGACGGGCAAGGACCAATTTTCGCGCGCGATATTTCCGCGTGGAGCGGGCCAGACACCCCCGCCGCCGATCTTGGCAGCCTCATTGACCAGAGCGAGCAACGCCATCCGGCCCTGCCACAAACTCAGTATTTTGCCGAGCTTCGCCACATCATGGCCCGCCTGACCCCCGCCGAGGCCGAGCTGATCGTCATGGCCCAAGGGCTGTTCGCGTGGCACCGATTCCACAGATTTTGCGCCAATTGCGGCCATCTGACCGAGATCACCCAAGCCGGCTGGCAACGCACCTGTCCGGCCTGCAATCGCCAGCATTTTCCCCGCACCGACCCTGTCGTGATCATGTTGATCACCAAAGGCAACAAACTGCTGATCGGGCGCTCTCCCAATTGGCTCGAGGGCATGTACTCGCTTTTGGCCGGTTTCATGGAGCCTGGCGAAACCGTCGAGGCCGCCGTGCGCCGCGAAGTATATGAGGAAACCCAAGTGCGCGTCGGCGCGGTCGGCTATCTCGCCAGCCAACCGTGGCCGTTCCCGTCCTCCCTGATGATCGGCTGTTGGGGCCACGCCACCAGCGACGAAATCACCATTGACGAAGTGGAAATCGAGGACGCCAAATGGGTCACGCGCGAGGAACTTACCGATAGCTGGGCCAATCAAAGCTCGGTCCTGATTGCCGCCCGCAAGGGGGCGATTGCGCATTTTTTGATCAAGAACTGGTTGTCAGACACGCTTTCTTAAGGCAATTACAGGCAGATAGAGACCAGCAGGAGACCCCATTCAAATGAAATTCATTGGTAAAACCGATATCAACGCATCGCTGAACGACACCTTCGCCGTCTTTGCCGATTTCGGTTTTTTTGAAAGTATCGCCAGTAAATCCGGGGCAAAAACCGTGCGAACTGACGAGCTGACCGCGCCGGGGCCGGGCATGTCGTGGCAAACCGAGGTGGATTTCAGGGGCAAGCCGCGCAAATTGCAGGTCGAGCTGGTTGACTATGACCCGCCACACAGCCTCAACTTTATGGCCAATTCCGATCGGTATAAAATCGAGATCAATGTCGCACTCAGCCGCTCAGCCGCCAAGTGGACCGACGCATCGCTTAAGCTCGACGTGAGTGCAAAATCCATAACCGGACGGATCACATTGCAATCCGCACGGGTAAAAAAGAAGGCGCTACAGGCGCGGTTTCAAAGCGGGGTCGACAAGCTTGGCCTCAAGATCATGCGCCGCACAAAACCGGTCTGATTTTGGCGCGAGCCAGCCCTACCCAGCCATCTTGCGCCGATTTCTATCCGCTGGATAAACGCCCAACACCTTGATATGAGTGGTAAAATACTCCAGCTCCTCAAGCGCACGCTTGACGTTGGCGTCATCGGGATGGCCCTCGACATCGGCGTAAAACTGCGTCGCCACAAATGATCCGCCGACCATATAGCTCTCCAGTTTCACCATGTTGACACCGTTGGTGGCAAACCCGCCCATCGCCTTATAAAGCGCGGCGGGAATGTTGCGCACGCGAAACACAAAGGTGGTTATCATCGCCGGATCGCGGCGCGAAAGATCCGGTGCGCGTGCGCAAATCAGAAACCGCGTGGTGTTGT
This sequence comes from Alphaproteobacteria bacterium, assembly GCA_013151335.1. GTDB lineage: Bacteria > Pseudomonadota > Alphaproteobacteria > Rhodobacterales > Rhodobacteraceae > UBA5972. The sequence continues at coordinate 2,828 of JAADIJ010000002.1, forward strand.
TGGCGTGGTCCTCAACATGACGCGCCAGAACCTCCAGCCCGTAAATCTCGCCCGCAAGCTCGCTGGCAAGCGCCGCCTGATCGAGCTGCCCCATCTCGGCGATATGCTTGGCCGAGCCAGCGGTATCGACGCCGCTTACAGGCTTGATCCCGTGCGCGCCGAGAAACTCCCGGCATTGCCCCAGCAAAACCGTATGGCTGGTCGCGGTTTTCACGTCCTCAAGCTTGGTTCCGCTAACCGCCAGCAGGTTAATATGAACCCGCACAAACGCCTCGCCCACAATATAAAGCCCGCTTTCCGGCAGCAGGCTGTGAATATCGGCAACCCGGCCATAGGTCGAGTTTTCCACCGGCAACATCGCCAGATCGACCGCGCCAGAAGTCAGCGCCTCGATCGTATCCTCAAACGAGGCGCAAGGCACCGCCTGACAATCCGGCGTCGCCTCGTGACAAGCCTGATGCGAATACGCCCCAGGCTCGCCCTGAAACGCAATCCGTTTTGCCGGGTATTTTTCGTGATCCGTCATTTTATGCCTTGAATAAATCGGTCGTTTGGTCGCGCTTACTATACCTTGCAAACGCCAAGGGGAAGCGTTTAGAAAGGCCCAATTAAAATGCAACGCGGCCCAGACCGCGCTCAAGGGGTGGATAATAATGTTCGATACGATGACCGTAACCAAGGTCGGCGGAGCACTTGCCGGTGCTTTACTGGTATTTCTGTTAATCAACTGGGCGAGCGATATTATCTACTCCACAAAGTCAGAAAATGGGGCTAGTGCCGAGGCTGCCTATCTGATCGACGTCCCCAAAAGCACTCCTGAACCAACCACAACCGCAAGCGTTGGCCCGAGCGTGGCAGAGAGGGTTGCGTCTGCGGATATCACCAAAGGCCAAAAGGTATTTTCTAAATGTAAAGCCTGCCACAAAATCACCGAAGGCGTAAACGCCGTCGGCCCCTCACTTTACGGGGTGGTTGGCCGCGACAAAGGCATATTGGCCGGATTTTCCTATTCCAACGCCATGGCCTCCAAGGGCGGCGCTTGGTCAGTTGAGGATCTTGACAGCTTCTTGACCAAGCCCAAAGACTTCGTCCCCGGCACCAAAATGGGCTTTGGCGGCCTCAAAAAAGAACAACAGCGGGTGAATTTGATCGCCTATCTGCAAACGCTCGGCAACTGATCAGCGCGTGCATATCGCCGATGACATTGAGGCCGCCCGGCATCTGGGCGGCCTTTTTTGTGGCTCAAAACCGCTCATGTGGCTCAATGCGACCCATATTGAAACAATCTTAACGTAAACGCGCATTGCATGTTAACAGCCCGCGCATTTACCTTGATACTGTGTCAAAGTTTTTGTGCCAAAGTCCCTGTGCCGAACCATACCAACAGCACATTTGCGCCGACCGCAACGGAGTACGACCAATGCAACGCTCAAACCACGCCCCTTTAGCCAAAACTGCCAGCCAAAGCCTCCACCGCAGATCGCGCGCGCTACTGCTGTTTGCCCTCTTATCCCTAAGCGTTCTGGTGCTGGCCGTGCAGGCGCGCGCCGCCGAGAAAATCATCAAATCCCACGGTATCTCCACCTTTGGCGAGCTGAAATACGGCCCCGATTTCAAGCATTTCGACTATGTTAACCCCGACGCACCCAAGGGCGGCACCTTCTCCACATGGGGGTTTGGCACGTTTGACAGCCTCACGCCCTATATCCTCAAAGGCCAGGCGGCCCAGCTATCAAGCATCTTTTTTGAGAGCCTGATGGTTGGTGACGACGACGAACCTGACGCCATGTACGGCTTGGTCGCCAAAAGCATCGAATACCCCGAAAACCGCCAATGGGCGATCTTCAACATGCGCCCCGAGGCCAAATTTTCCGACGGCACCCCCGTCACCGCTGCAGACGTGGTGTTCTCGTTCAACATTCTGGTCGAAAAAGGCCGCCCGAGCTTTCGCGTCACTTTAAGTGACTTTGAAAAAGTCGAAGCACTTGGCCCCAACCGCGTCAAATTCACCTTCAAACGAGGCGCCAATACCCGCGAGCTTCCCATGACGGCGGCCGGTCTACCGATATTTTCCAAGGCCTATTACAAGGATCGCGATTTCGCCAAAAGCACGCTTGAGCCACCGCTCGGCTCTGGCCCATATGTGCTCGACAAGGTCGAGCCGGGCAAGACCGTCTCTTACAAACGCCGCGATGATTACTGGGGCAAAAACCTGCCCGTCAACGTCGGTCGCTGGAATTTCGACAAGCTGGCGGTGGAGTATTACAGCGATTACACCGCCGCGTTCGAGGGCTTTAAAGGTGGCTCTTACAACTACCGCGAGGAGTTTTCCTCCAAGGTTTGGGGCACGGCTTACGACTTTCCCGCCCTCAAGGACGGCTATGTGATCAAAGAGCAAATCCCTGATCGCAACCCCTCGGGCACCCAAGGTTTCTGGTTCAATTTGCGCCGCGACAAGTTCAAAGACCCGCGCGTGCGCGAAGCCCTCGGCATGGCGTTCAATTTTGAGTGGTCCAATCAGGCGCTATTTTACGGCATTTACAGCCGCACGGATTCGTTCTGGGAAAACTCCAACTTGCAAGCGACCGGCATGCCCTCCCCAGCCGAACTGGCCTTGCTCGACCCCTTGCGCGCCAATCTCCCCGACAGCGTTTTCACCAAGCCCGCCTTCAGCCCAGCTGTGTCAAAACCCGAGCAACTCGACCGCAAGACCCTTCGCAAAGCCGGAAAATTGATGGATGCCGCTGGCTGGAAAGTGGTTAACGGCGTGCGCCAAAACGCCAAGGGCGAGAAGTTCGAGATCGAAATTCTCAACGACAGCCCCGCGTTTGAACGCATCATGAACCCCTATATCGAGAACCTCAAACGCCTCGGCATCATCGCCACCTTGCGCAATGTGGACAACGCTCAGCAGACCGAACGCGAAAAGAACTTCGAGTTCGATATCGTCACCCGCCGCTACACCATGTCCCTCACGCCGGGGCTGGAGCTGCGCGGCATGTTCACCAGCGCCACCGCCAATATTCCCGGCTCCGCCAATATCATGGGGTTGGCCAATCCGGCGATTGACGCGCTGGTTGTCGATGTGGAAAAAGCCGAGACCCGCGCCGATCTCAATGTCGCGGTCAAAGCGCTTGATCGCGCCCTGCGCAGCCTGCATATCTGGGTGCCGCAATGGTATAACCCCTACCACAACATCGCCTATCTCGACGTGTTTTCGCGGCCCGCCACCCTTCCGCCGTTTTCGATGGGCGAGATGGATTTCTGGTGGTATGACGATGCCAAAGCGGCCCGGCTCAAAGCCGCCGGCGCTCTTTAATAGCAGGGTCAGCAGCAAGGTCCGGGGCCGCAAATGGGCGCATATATACTTCGTCGTATCCTTTTTATGATACCCACCTTGCTGGGGATCATGATCGTTAACTTTGCGCTGGTACAATTCGTACCCGGTGGCCCGATCGAGCAAATTCTCAGCCAGCTTGACCAGCAAACCAGCGCCACTGATCGCATCGCTGGCGGAGGGTCCGAGGTCGCGACCGGCTCCAGCCAATACCAAGGGGCCAAGGGCCTGCCCGAGGATTTCATCAAAGACCTTCAAAAACAATTCGGCTTTGACAAACCCCCGCTTGAACGCTTCTTGCTGATGATGGGCAATTACCTGCGCTTTGATTTCGGCGAGAGCTATTTTCGCTCGATCAAAGTCACCGATCTGGTGTTGGAGAAGCTGCCGGTCAGCATCACGCTTGGCCTTTGGACCACGCTTCTGGCCTATATGATTTCGATCCCGATGGGCATCCGCAAAGCCATCACCGATGGGTCGCGTTTTGACACCTGGACCTCGGCGGTGATCATCATGGCCTACGCCATCCCCGGCTTTTTATTCGCCATTCTGCTGTTGGTGGTGTTCGCCGGCGGCTCCTATATCAAATGGTTCCCGCTGCGCGGATTGACCTCGGAAAACTTCGATCAGATGTCATGGTTTGGCCAAGCCAAGGACTACCTCTGGCACATCGTTCTGCCCGTGCTCGCCAACACCATCGCCGCCTTTGCCACCATGACTTTGCTGACCAAAAACTCGTTTCTCGACGAGATCAAAAAGCAATATGTAGTCACCGCCCGCGCCAAGGGCCTCAGCGAGGGACGGGTGTTTTACGGCCATGTTTTTCGCAACGCCATGCTGATCATCATCGCCGGTTTCCCCAGTGCATTCATCGCCATTTTCTTCACCGGCTCACTAATTATCGAGATCGTTTTCTCGCTTGATGGCATGGGTCGGCTTGGGTTTGAGGCAGCCGTCAACCGCGACTATCCCGTGTTGTTCGGCACACTCTATGTCTTTGGTATCCTTGGCCTTTTCGTCAATCTCCTGTCTGATCTGACTTATGTTTGGGTCGACCCGCGCATCGACTTTGAAAGCCGCGAAACATGAGGATATTCACAGAAGGCTCGCTGGCTCAGCGACGCTGGCGCAACTTCACCTCCAACCGGCGCGCCTATATATCACTGTGGATTTTTGGCACCCTGTTTTTCGTGTTTCTGTTCGCCGAGTTCGTCGCTAATGACAAGCCGCTGCTGATCTCTTATCGCGGCGAGATCTACGCCCCGGTTTTCTCGTTTTACCCCGAGACCACGTTCGGCGGCGAGTTTCAAACCGAGGCCGACTACCCCGCACCCGAGGTGAAATGTCTGATCATCTCCGGCGGGCTTGACGCCTGTTTTGACGACCCCGAGGCGATCATGCAGCAGGCCAAAACCGGCGTCGTTAACGGCGAACCAATCCAGAAAGGCTGGCTGCTATGGCCGCCGGTCCCCTACAGCTTCAACACCGTTAACTATGATGTTCAGCCCGCCCCCGGCCCGCCCAACGCCAAACATTGGCTTGGCACGGATGACCAAACCCGCGACGTGGTTGCGCGGATCATCTACGGCTTTCGCATCTCGACCCTGTTTGCGCTATTCGTGGTCACGGTTTCCTCGGTGATCGGCATCGCCGCCGGAGCCTCGATGGGCTATTTCGGCGGCTGGGTCGATCTGATTTTCCAGCGTATCGTCGAGATTTGGGGCAATATTCCGTCGCTTTATATCATCATTATTCTCAGCGCGATGTTCACCATGACCTTCAGTTTGCTGGCGGTTCTGATCGCCCTTTTCAGTTGGACCGCCCTCATCGGCGTGGTGCGCGCCGAGTTTTTGCGCGCGCGAAATTTCGAGTATACCCGAGCCGCCCGCGCCCTTGGCGTCAGCGACTGGCGGATCATGTTTCGCCACATTTTACCCAACGCGATGGTGGCCACGTTAACCATGTTGCCATTCCTGATAACCGGCTCGATCGGCGCACTCGCCTCGCTCGATTTCCTCGGTTTCGGTCTGCCGTCCTCCTACCCATCGCTCGGCGAATTGGCGCTTCAAGCCAAGCAAAACCTCCAAGCCCCATGGCTCGCATTCGCCGCCTTCACCACCTTCGCCGTCATGCTGTCGCTGTTGGTTTTCATCTTTGAAGGGATCAGAGACGCGTTCGATCCCAGAAAGATTTTCAAATGACGGGCGTTAAAATCACGGGGCCTCTTCTCAGCGTCAAAAACCTCAGCGTGACCTTTGGCGACAACGTGGCCGTCGACCATGTCAGTTTTGACATTCACGCCGGAGAAACCGTGGCGTTGGTGGGCGAAAGCGGCTCTGGAAAATCCGTCACCGCGCTTTCCACAGTCAAGCTTCTACCCGATAGTGCCGCGGTTAACGGGTCAGTCACCTATCGCGGCACCGAGATGATAGACGCCGATGCCAAGACCCTCCACAAAGTGCGCGGCAACGACATCAGCTTTATCTTTCAAGAGCCGATGACCTCGCTTAACCCCTTGCACACATTACAAAAACAAATCGGCGAGAGCCTCGCGCTGCATCAAGGCCTGATCGGCGCAAAAGCCCGTGTGCGGATTATTGATCTGTTAACCAAAGTCGGCATCCACGACCCAGAGGAGCGGCTTTCCCACTATCCCCACCAGTTTTCCGGCGGGCAGCGCCAGCGGATCATGATCGCCATGGCGCTGGCCAACAAGCCCGACCTGCTGATCGCCGACGAGCCAACCACCGCGGTTGACGTCACCATTCAAGCGCAAATTCTCGACCTTCTGGCCCAGTTGCAAAAAACCGAGGGCATGGGACTTTTATTCATCACCCACGACCTCGCCATCGTGCGCAAAATCGCCGACCGGGTCTATGTGATGCAGGGCGGCAAGATCGTTGAATCCGGTGAAACGGCGGCGATATTCAAATCCCCCAGCCACCCCTATACCCAAAAGCTTCTCGCCGCCGAACCCACCGGCAAACCCACCCCGGTTCCGGCAAATGCCACGCAAATTCTCAGCACTGAGAACCTGCGCGTCTGGTTCCCGATCAAGCGCGGCGTGATGCGCAAAACCGTCGGTCATATCAAGGCGGTGAACTCGGCAAATTTCGACATCCGCGAGGGCGAAACCATCGGTATTGTCGGCGAAAGCGGGTCGGGCAAAACCACGCTGGCGCTCGCGGTGATGCGGCTTTTATCCTCCGAGGGCAAAATCTCGTTCATTGGCCGCGATTTGCAAGGGCTGAAAAACCGCCAGCTTCGCCCGGTTCGCAAAGATATGCAGATGGTGTTTCAAGACCCTTACGGCTCGCTCTCCCCGCGCCTGACGGTTGAACAAATCGTCGCCGAGGGGTTGGGCGTTCACGGTCTCAAACCCGGCGAGGACAGCCGAACCATGGTGGCTGATTTATTAACGGAAGTGGGTCTAAACCCCGATATGATGGGCCGCTACCCGCATGAGTTTTCCGGCGGCCAACGCCAAAGGATCGCCATTGCCCGCGCGATGATCCTGCACCCGCGTCTGGTGGTTTTAGACGAGCCAACCTCGGCGCTGGACATGACCGTACAGGTTCAAATTGTTGACCTTTTGCGAAATCTCCAGCAAAAACATCGGCTTGCCTATCTGTTCATCAGCCATGACCTCAAGGTCGTGCGCGCTCTAAGCCACAAGGTTCTGGTGATGAAACTTGGCGATATTGTCGAGCAGGGCGTAGGGGATCAGGTGTTTGACAACCCGCAAACCGACTATACCAAAACCCTGATGGCCGCAGCGTTTGACCTTGAAAGCGTTAACGGATAGGCGCGGCCAAACCCTAAAGATGATAACGTTGCCGATCCTGTAAATAGGGCTGCCGTGCGCGCGTATTTTCCAGTCGCGACTTCTCAAGCGTCGCCATCAAGATGGTTTCCGAGGCCCCCGCTTCGGCGTCGCAAACCCCGTCTGGCCCGACAATCCGACTGCCGCCCAAATAGTCCGCTCCGTCCTTGCGCCCGGCCCAGTTCGCATAGGCCAGAAACACCCCGTTTTCAAAAGCACGCGCCGGAACCAACGTCTCGGCGATGAATTTCCACTTCGACGACAGGGCCGTGGGCACGATCAAAAACTCGGCTCCTTGCAACGCCGCTTGGCGCGCCGCCTCGGGGAACTCAATGTCATAACCGATCAAAAGCGCCATACGCCAGCCAGCATAGTCAAAAACCCGCACATGCGAATCCGGGCTGAAATACTCCGCCTCAAACCCCGGTGGGACGTGGTTCTTGCGGTGATGCGACAACATTTTTCCGTTGGGTTGGATGAACGCACACGCGTTGAACAGCGCGCCGTCTGCAACCTCTGGATAACCAAAAACGATCGCGATCTCGTGTAGGGATGCAATCTCGCCCACGCGCTCGGAATATTCACCCAAAACCGGTTCTGCCCGCTCGCGCAGCATGTCCCCCACATGATGTCCGGATAGGGAAAGTGCCGGACATATCAATAGGTTAGCTCCTTGACCGGAAGCTCTATTTGCCGCCATGTCCAGCCAGTTCAGCTTGGCCGCCGGCGGATCATCGCGGGCGGTTTGCTGAAATATCGAAACGCAGAAATCACTCATGCGTCACTTTATGAAGCCTCTGGTTTCAGAGTCAACTATGAGCCTCATATCGTGACAGAATCGCCAATCAAATCACCGATCAAATCGCCAGCGAATGCCCTGCCGCGTCCACACTATAGGTGTCAAACTCGCGCGCGATCATCCGCGTCAGCGGCTGGCCCGCCTCAACGATTCTCAGAACCGCCCCGTCAAGCGTCGTCAGTGGCGAGAATTTCTGGTGAATGCGCAGCTGCTCCAGCCGCAAATCCATCGGAACGATGTCAAACTCCGCCTCAATTTTGTCGAGATTGACCTCGAACGCACACATCAGCTCCTCGATCACTCGTGCGCGCAGCCGGTCCTCGGCGGTAAACATATGCCCCCGCGCAGCCGCCAGTTCGCCTCCGCGAATTTTCGCAAGATAGGCCGAAGTCGCGCTGATATTTTGCACATACCCCTGCCGCATTCTGGAGATCGACGATGCCCCGACCCCGATCAGGGTCTCGCAGCGATCATCGGTGTAGCCCTGAAAGTTCCGTCGCAGCCGCCCGGCCTTCGCCGCCCGCTCCAACCCGTCGCCTTCAAGCGCAAAATGGTCGATGCCAACCGCGCGGTAGCCCGCCGCCAGAAAAATCTCCTTCGCGGCGTCATAAAGGGCCAGCCGCGCCACCGATCCGGGCAGCTTGTCCTCGGGAATCATCCGCTGCCGTTTGGCCATCCACGGCACATGCGCATAACCATAAAGCGCAACCCGATCCGGCCTCAGGCTGACCAGCTTGTTGGCCGTGGCGGTGATGCTGGCATTATCCTGATAGGGCAGGCCATAAAGAATGTCGGTATTAAGGCTGTGAATTCCGCGCGCGCGAAGTTTTTCTGACACTTCCTTGGTGATCTCAAAGCTCTGGATACGTCCGATCGTCTCTTGAATTTTAGGGTCAAAATCCTGAATGCCGATGCTGGCGCGGTTCATGCCTGCCGCGGCCAGCGCGTCCAATCTGGCGTCATCGCACTCGTTTGGATCGACCTCGACCGAAAACTCGGCCCCTTCGGCAAATGGCATTCGCGCGGCAATAGCCCCGGCAAGGCGTGTCATTTGTTCAGGTTGCAACAACGTGGGCGTGCCCCCGCCCCAATGGAGCCGCGACAGCTTGACCCCGTCAGGCAATTCGTCGGCCACGCGATTAATCTCGTCGATCAACGTCCCCAAATAAGAGGTAACCGCGTCGTTATTGCGCACGCCCTGGGTGCGACAGGCGCAAAACCAGCACAGGCGGTGACAAAACGGAATATGTACATAAAGCGACAGTGTGTCATCTTTAGCGACCGCTCGCAGCCATTGTAGATAGTCGTTAGATTGGATGCCCGTGGTAAAATGCGGCGCAGTCGGATAGCTTGTGTAACGCGGAACCTTCGCGTCAAATAAGCCAAGTCGTAAGAGTTGCTTCTGTGTTGTCATCCGCATACATACGGCCAACCCTCCGGCGGTTGCTTTGATCCGGATCAAATTGGAAGGTACTAATGTTCAAATCTGTCACAAACCTGAAAACTTCTGATTGCGGCGACTGCCCAATTCAGGCGTCTGCGGTCTGTTCCAGATGCGAGCCGGACGAACTTGAGGCCCTGGAACGCCTCAAAACCTATAAAACCTATGCTGCGGGCCAGACTATCATCTGGGCCGGGGACGAGCTTCAATTCGTCGGCTCGGTTGTCAAAGGCGTGGCCACGCTTAGCCAAACAATGGAGGATGGCCGTCGCCAGATGGTCGGCCTCCTGCTCCCGAGCGATTTTGTCGGCAGACCCGGACGCCAGCACGCGCCGTTTGATGTGATCGCCGCCACCGAAGTCACACTGTGCCGCTTTCACAAGGCCGATTTCGAGAACCTGATCAAAACCTCGACCGCTGTTGCCAGCCGATTGTTGGAAATGATGCTGGACGAGCTTGATGCCGCGCGCGAATGGATGTTGCTGCTTGGGCGCAAAACCGCGCGCGAGAAGATCGCCAGCCTTATCGTGATCATTGCGCGGCGCGACAAAAGCCTCGGCCCGTTCGAGGGCAACAGTCGAATTCAGTTTGATCTTCCGCTGTCGCGCGAGGCGATGGCCGACTATCTTGGCCTAACGCTGGAGACCGTGTCTCGCCAGATTTCCAGTCTCAAGCGCGATGGATTTATCGAGCTTACCGGTAAGCGTCACATCGCTATCCCCGACTTTGCCCGGCTCGAAAACGAGACCGGAGACGACACTGACGGCGGCATGCTGGCCTGACGATCCTTGCATTGCACTTGCGTGCCCAAATTGCCGCAAGGCTTGCGATCACGTTTCATCACAGTTCCGTGAAAACAACACTTGCCCAATTACCGTGCAGGATTTAGGCACACTTTGACATAGATCAAAGTAGAATCGCGACTAACCTTGCAGCGTTTCGTGAACAAACAGAATGCATCCAGCCCGACAAACGGGTGGGGCGACTTCGGGGGGAAGTATTTATGCGTAATTATTTATGGCTGATCGTGCTTGCGGTCATCGCTTTGATGGCGGCGATGGCGGCTAATTTCGCGCGCGACGGGGCTTACCAATTTCACGCCATACTGGTCATGCTCATCGCCGCAGGGGTGTTTCTTTACGTCCTCTCCCACACCAATGACCCGCCAAAAGAGGCCCCGACCGGCTATATGGATGACGTCATCCGCGCCGGTGTGATCGCCACGGCGTTTTGGGGAATTGCCGGGTTTCTTGCTGGCACATATATCGCCTTTGAGTTGGCATTTCCGCTGCTCAACCTTGATCTGCCCTGGACCTCGTTTGGTCGCCTGCGCCCGCTGCACACCTCCGCAGTGGTGTTTGCGTTTGGCGGTAATGCCCTGATATTAAGCAGTTTTTACATCGTCCAACGCACCTGCGCGACCCGCCTTTGGGGTGGCAATCTGGCGTGGTTCGTGTTCTGGGGCTATCAGATTTTCATCGTACTGGCGGCCACGGGCTATCTTCTGGGCGTCACCCAAGGCAAAGAATATGCCGAGCCTGAGTGGTATGTGGACATCTGGCTGACCATCGTTTGGCTCGCGTTTTTGGCGGTGTTCATGGGCACGTTGATGAGGCGAAAAGAGCCGCATATTTATGTGGCCAACTGGTTCTTGCTCAGCTTCATTGTCACCATTGCCATGCTGCATGTGCTCAACAACCTGTCGATTCCGGTGTCGATCTTTGGCTCCAAATCGGTGCAGGTCTTTGCAGGTGTGCAAGACGCGCTGACCGAGTGGTGGTACGGCCATAACGCGGTTGGATTTTTCCTGACTGCCGGTTTTCTGGGCATGATGTACTATTTCGTCCCCAAACAGGCCGAGCGACCGATTTACAGCTATAAACTGTCGATCATCCATTTCTGGGCGCTGATCTTCCTTTATATCTGGGCCGGACCACACCATTTGCACTATACCGCTCTGCCCGATTGGGCACAGTTTCTGGGCATGGCGTTCTCGATCATGCTGTGGATGCCCTCTTGGGGTGGCATGATTAACGGGTTGATGACCCTGTCCGGCGCGTGGGACAAGCTGCGCACCGATCCGGTCCTCAGGATGATGGTGGCATCATTGGCGTTTTACGGCATGTCCACATTCGAGGGTCCGGTGATGGCGATCCGCGAGGTCAACGCGCTCAGCCACTATACCGACTGGACCATCGGCCACGTCCATTCCGGCGCACTTGGCTGGAACGGCCTGATCACATTCGGCGCGCTCTACTTTCTCACCCCGCGTCTTTGGAACAAAGAGCGGCTTTACAGCCTCTCCATGGTCTCGTGGCATTTCTGGCTCGCAACCATTGGCATCGTACTTTACGTAAGCTCGATGTGGGTCAGCGGCATCATGGAAGGTTTGATGTGGCGCGAAGTTGATGCCCAAGGCTTCTTGGTCAACTCGTTTGCCGATACTGTCGCCGCCAAATATCCCATGTATGTCGTGCGCGGCCTTGGCGGGGTCATGTACCTCAGCGGCGCCATCATCATGTGTATAAACCTGTGGAAAACTGTCACCAGCGCGCCTGAGAAATCAGGCGTACCGGCTGCGGTTCCGGCTGAATAGGGGGGCCTGAAAAAATGTCGTTCATGTCCAAACATAAGTTCATCGAAACCAACGCCACCCTGCTTTT
>JAADIJ010000110.1 GCA_013151335.1 Alphaproteobacteria bacterium
CGGGCGTCACTCTGGCGGTTGATTTTCCCAATCGCGCCAAAGCGGCCGCGCTGATCGGCGAGCTTGAGGAGATGGCGCTCGCAGCGGGCGGGCGGATTTATCTGGCCAAGGACTCGCTTGCCAGCGGGGCGATGATCGCGACCATGTATCCTGAGTTGCCGGAGTTTCAGCGCATTGCGAACAACGCCGATAAGGATCACCAGTTTGAAACCGACCTGACGCGGCGGCTGAATTTGCGGGGGGCATTATGAAACAGACGTGGTTAATACTCGGGGCCAGTTCGGCCATGGCGCGTGCTTTTGCGCGCAACGTCGCCTCTGAAGGGGCGGATGTGTTTCTGGCCGGTCGCGACATGGACGACCTTGAGCGCATGGCCACCGATTGCAAGCTGCGCGGGGCCGACACGGCAGAAGCGCTTCGGTTTGATTGCCGAAAACCCGCCGGATTTGGCACGATTTATGAGCGCCTCGCACTTCAGGACGGTGCGCTAAATGTCGCCGTGTTCGTCGGCTCGATGCCAGAGCAAAGCGAGATCGACGCCGACCCGTCCCTGATCGACGCGACTGTTATGGACAGCTTCACCGGTCCGGCTCGATTCTTGCAAGGATTTGCGCCGATGATGGAGGCGCGAGGCTCGGGCACCGTGGTTGGTGTCGGCTCGGTCGCCGGAGATCGCGGCCGGATTGGCAACTATGTTTACGGCGCGGCCAAGGCCGGATTTGCCACATATCTTGCGGGCTTGCGCAATCGTCTGACCCGCGCGGGCGGACATGTGGTAACGGTGAAACCCGGATTTGTCGACACGGCAATGACATGGGGGCTGCCGGGTTTGTTTCTGGTCGCAAGCCCTGACGACGTGGCGCGCGATATCCTCAAAGCGGTCAAAAAACAGCGCAATACGATCTATACGCCATTTTTCTGGCGTTATATCATGCTAATCATCACCCATATCCCGGAGATGATTTTCAAGAAGATGTCGGTTTAGCTGCGTTGACTGGGTCATGGTTTCAAATTTCGACACGCGATAAACACCCCTCGAAGTAAGAACTCCGCCCTTTAACACAGTCTCGCCCGGCGGAAACGCCGCGCCGCGCCGGACCTACCCGTTGCTGGCAGCGGTAAACATCACCGTCAGCGTCAGCGCAATCAGGGCCAGCCCGTATTTATCGCGCATGGCAAACACAATCGGATCATAATCCTGTTTGCCCTGCCAGCCCAGCACGATCATGCGAATAAGCCACGCGCCAATCGGGATCAGCGCCAGCCAGAGCTGCCAAGCATTGGGATAAAGCACGTCGGCGGCGCTGGTAAAGCTATAGAGAAAGAACGCAAGCAGCGCGCCAAAGGTGCCAAGACCCGCAACATTCAGCAAATCAGAGCGATCCGCGCGCCCATATCCCCGCCCCGGCAAGCGCTCGTTGCCCGTGGCCAGTGCCAGCTCAGTCAGCCGTTTCACACATCCAAGCGTGATGAATGTGGGGAAGATGAACGCGACTAAAAAACCCGTCGCCAACACCTTGGCCGCGACCGCCCCGGCAATCACGCGCAAGGTATAAAGAGCGGCCAGCGTGGCAATATCCACCCAGCGCATCCGCTTGAGCTTGAGCGAATAGGCCAGCGAAAGCGTCATATAGAGGGCCACTATTGCCAACATCTGCAAGCTGATCACATAGGCGAGGGCCAGTGCAAACACGCCAAGAGCAGCTCCGGCCAGCATCCCGATCCCGATCGGCACTGCACCCGATGCGAAGGGACGATTTTTCTTGGTCGGATGCAAACGGTCCGCCTCCAGATCGAGCAAATCGTTAACGATATAGATGCTCGACGCGGCGGCGCTATAGGCGATGAGGGCCACAAACACGATCAGAAATCCGGCGGCCTCGAACCTGTGTGCGGCAATCAGCGGCAGGAACAGCAGCACGTTTTTAACCCATTGATGGGGACGAAACGCGCGCAGAAGATCGCGGGCGCGCCACGAGCCGACGATCTCCTCGACATTGGCACCGTTGGCGGCAAGCGCGCTGGCGATGTTTGGGTACTCACCAACTATAATGGCGTTCTCGGCGGCCTCCCAAACCGGCAGATCAACCGCGCTGTCGCCAGCATAATCAAAGCCGCCCGGCCCAAAGGCCGCCACCAAAGCCGCCGCTTTACGCCGCCCGGTCAAATTAATCTGCCCGTCCGAAGCATAGACAATTTCGGAAAACTCGTGATCCTTGGCAAGTTGACGCACCAGCGTTATGTCCGAACCCGAGGCGAGCACGATCTCGCGACCGCGCGACTTTGAGCGATGGGCCAACTCGGTGATCTCGGGATTTATCGGCAGCAGATCGGTGCGCAGCTCTGCCAGCTCGGCAAGACGTTGTTTCAGTTTGGCCCTATTCGAAAAATAGCGAAGACAGCATAAAAGACACTCAACAGGTGCGCGACCAAGCGCCTGCCAAAAGGTTTCAAGCAGCAAATCGGTTTTCAGCAGAGTTCCGTCCACATCAAGCACGAGCGGCGTGATCGCCGATTTAGCATCGGTCATTTGGTGGAATCCTTAAGCGAGAAGACGCAGCCGTCGGAAAACAGCTCGGGCGGGGTTAGGCAAAGCGCGCGCGCGGTTTGAAACGCCGCGACTACGCGAGGGACATAGGCCCTCGTCTCGGCAAATGGTGGAACGCCTGCGTTGCTCGCAACTGCCGCCTCCCCCGCATTATAGGCAGCAAGTGCCAAAATCGGGTCGTTGTCATATTGCTTGAGCAGGCTGGCAAGATAGGAAACCCCGGCGCGAATATTTTGCGCCGGATCAAACGGATTGCTCACGCCAAAGCGCGCGGCAACTCGAGGCGTTATCTGCATCAAACCTACCGTCCCTTTATTGCTGGCAACCTCCGCATGTCCCGACGATTCAACGCCGATCATCGCCAGCACGAGGGCGGGGGATATCTTTTTGCCGATAGTTGCCAATAAAATATCCTTGCCAAAAGTGAGCGATATCTGGCGAAACCTCTCAAGGCTTGGCGTGTTCATGGCGTAGCCCGGCGGTTTTTTTGCCAGCTGATCAGAGGCGGCATTGAACCGACCGGGACCGGCAGCCGCCAGATCGGCAGAAATATCGCGCCAAAACCACTCGTTGAGATCGGTTCTGTCACCAGACACCGAGGTAATGGCGACTTTGGCCGAGGGCTTTGGCGACTGAACCTGAATTGTGATCAGTTTCTTCGTCCCTTTTAAAGGCGGCTTCACCAACCTAAAGGTGAAATCTTTGAAAGGCTCGGCCCCAAAAACCGGGCTAAATACCAGCAGCGCCGCAATAATCGCCGCCTGCCCCACCTTTGATCGTTCACCCATCACTGCTCAATCATCTCGTTTTCACTGCTATTATCTCCTGTTTGCCAAAGATGGTTTGTAAAAACCAGTGAAATGGCCCGAGTTTTTGTGGCAGAACCGACATAATTAGTTGGTTCCCCCCAAGTCAGATGGGCAATATACATGCTTATTACCACTTAACTCTTTGTTTTATATGAATAACTAAATTTTTCTCCATTTCTCTAAACTTGGGCAAATTTTTCATTTGCCAGCCAAACTCCTGCCCCAATTAAACGGCCATATAGTCCCATGTTGAAACGGTGAGTTGGTAACAAACAAACAAACAAACCAAGTCGAAAAAAACCGGAGTAGCATGAAGTGGAAAACGAACGGAAACCTTTGGAGGGACCAAAATGTTCAATCTTGTGAAAAACTTTAAAAATGACGAATCCGGCGCAGTAACAGTTGACTGGGTTGTTTTGACAGCAGCCATCGTTGGCCTGGGCATTGCCGTTCTGGCAGTCGTATCAGGCGGCGTTAAGGATCTGTCTAACGACGTTCAGAAACAGCTTTCCGGTCAGAAAATCTCGACCACATTGTAAGACCCACAGTCTTAGCACTTAAGGGAGCCGCGTTGCAGAGCGTGGCTCCCTTCTTGTTGTTCAATATTATGAACCCGACCTGAAAAAATTTACTGAATTTCCATCATTTTGCCCCATTCCTGTCACTAATTGCAACCACGGGCCGGTGGCAAAACTGATCCGGCCTGCAAATGACGGAAAACATATGCAAACGCAGGTTCGGAAATACGTATCCAACGACACGGGTGCAGTAACGGTTGACTGGGTGATTCTTGCCGGTTTCACAATCGCGCTGGCAATATCGGTCGCAACCGCGCTGGCACCGGAACTGAAGAAAACTGGAGTTGACATTGTTTCAAGCGCGGACATCTCTACGAATTTTTGAATTGGGTTTTGGTGCGCAATGTGTAATTAACGTCCTAATAGATACAAAAAACCAGATCTTGAGCAGACGATCAAAGGTTATATCATGCGCATAATATTCGCCCTCATCCTAATTTTCGGCATGGGTCTCGCCGGTTTCGCCGTTTACATGGCGCAAGGAAGATTCAACCAATATCAGACCGTTGTGGACAGCCAGCGAAAAGCGCTGAGCCAGAATGTTCCACTAACGCGGGTTTTTGTCAGCACAGGGCCGCTTCGCTATGGCCAAAAACTAACCAAATCAGACGTGCGTATCGTTGCCTGGCCGCAAAATGCCATTCCCGAAGGCTCATTTACCGACCCCAAGGTTCTGTTTAAGGGCGATAAACTACGCACAGTTCTAAGAGCGATGGAAAAAGACGAGGCTATTATGGCCGTTAAAGTGACCGAACCCGGCCAAGACGCCGGTGTATCATCTCGTCTAAGCCCCGGAATGCGAGCATTTACCATCAGAGTGGACGTCGCATCAGGTGTTTCTGGCTTTTTGCGCCCCGGTGACAATGTGGACGTTTATTGGACTGGCCGGGCTGGCAAACGCGATGTTACCAAACTGATTCTGGAAGACATAAAACTGATCGCCATCGACCAGACCGCCGACGGGGATCAAAACAATCCCGTGGTTGCGCGAACCGTAACGGCGGAGGTCTCCCCTGCGGTTGTTGCCTCGCTGGCGCAAGCGCAGGCAACCGGACGGCTGCTGTTGTCGTTGCGAGGGGCGACTGACAAAACCAGCCTCGGCCAGATCGAGGTTGATCAAAACCAGCTGCTTGGGATCAAGGAATCGGTGGTCAAGAAGGTCGTCAAAGAGAAAGTTTGTACCGTCATAACGCGAAAAGGTTCGGAAGTGGTCAAAACCGTTATTCCCTGCACCAACTGAGTTGTGCGCCGCTGGCCGGTAGACGAGGCGGAATTATCGGCAATGAAACGATTAAGCGGACATAAATTCAGTGCGAATTAGTCACGTCCTGATCATGTTAAGCATTTGATTCTTGCAAAAAAAAGTAATTTGGCACAGATTAGGCGTAACGGGCAGTAAAGATCCGAACAAAAAACAAGTGATCAGAGAGGCAGGATCACATGAGATCGAGTAGCTTTTTGAAAGCTGGCCTGTTGGGGCTGGCGGTTTTTGTGCTTGCAGGACCTCCGGTCGTCGGGCAGGAAATTCTGAAGGTCGCCAAAGGCGTGACCTCACGCAGCATCAAAGTTGCCATGAACCGCGCCGTGGTCATGGAAAGTGAGGTCGCGTTTTCCGAGCTGTCCGTAGCCAATCCAGCCATTGCCGATATCGCCACGCTCTCTGACAAGACCATCTATATTCTCGGCAAATCGCCCGGACGAACCACCCTTACTTTATTGGGCCCAAACGGCAAGCTGATCACCAATGTCGATGTGCAGGTCGCCCCGGACATCGCCGAATTCAAAGAGCGCTTGCAAGAGATTTTACCCAACGAAAATATCGAAGTGCGCACCGCCAATGACGGCATAGTCCTGAGTGGGCAGGTGTCGGGCAAACAAAAATTGTCGCGCGCCTTGGAGCTGGGCGAGCGCTACGCCCCCGGTCGGGTCACCAACCTGATGTCGGTCGGCGGCACGCAGCAGGTGATGCTCAAAGTCCGCTTTGCCGAAATGCAGCGCTCGGTCACCAAAAGCCTGACTGCGAGCCTCGGCTTGAACTCAACCGGTGGTGCCGTCACGCTTGAAGGTGGTAACGGCGTCCTAGCCAATGGCACGAACTACACCGCCTTCACCGATGGCAACACGGCCACGCTTGGGGCCTCGACCACGCAGCGCATTGGCGCCTATGGCATCGGCTTCAGTGCAGGCGGCGTACAGATGGGCCTCTTGCTTGAAGCGTTGGAGTCCAAGGGAATGGTGCGCACGCTGGCGGAGCCTAATCTGGTTGCCATATCCGGACAACAGGCCAAGTTTCTCGCTGGTGGCGAATACCCGATCCCAGTCGCCAACGCCAACGGAACCGGGGTTACAATCCAATACAAGCCATTCGGCGTCGAGTTGAATTTCACCCCGGTGGTTGTGGATGGCAATTTAATCAATTTGAAAATATCCGCAGCGGTCAGCTCGATCGACTCAACCATCACCGTTGCCCAGAACGGCGGGATTTCGGTGAACGCGTTCAAGCGCCGGGAGACCTCGACCACCGTTGAAATGCGCGACGGGCAAAGCTTTGCAATCGCCGGGCTCTTGCAGGACGATTTTAATGACTTGTCCGCACAGGTGCCGTGGCTGGGGAATATCCCGATTCTCGGAGCGTTGTTTCGCAGCTCAAGTTTCACCCGACGCCAAAGCGAACTCGTGATAATCGTCACCCCACATCTGGTCACACCAATAAAAGGTGAAAGCCTGACTCTGCCGACGGATCGGATAAGAATCCCCTCTGAATCAGAGCTTTTCTTGCTGGGCAAAGTGGCCGGAAAGAAGGGGAAAGGCAAAGCAGTAAGCGACGTTGCCACCCAGAACTACAAGGGTTCTTACGGATATGTGATGGAGTAATGCTATGATATTATTATCTAAAACTTCGATTACAGCCATCATCCTGCTGGGTACACTGGCCGCATGCTCCCCCTCGAGCAAGTCGGTAAACTCGGGGGTCTCCACATTGAACTGGGAGGCGGGCAAAGCTATTGACGAGGGGAATTTCGGCAATCCGACCTATAACAATATACTGGTTCAAACCGCTTACAGCGATCAGAACGGCTTGATGTTGGATTTGTCGCGCAAGTTCGAAAAAGACGTACCGACGATGATCAATTTTGCCTTCAACTCGGCCCGCCTTGACGCTGAAGCGCGCAATATCCTGACCGAGCAAGCAAGTTGGATCAAGCAATTCCCGGAGATAAAATTCCGGGTTTACGGCCACACCGATCTGGTCGGCACCGCCAAATACAACCAACGCTTGGGTCTACGTCGAGCCAATGCAGCAGTAAATTTCCTTATTTCCCAGGGCATTAAGTCGGATCGCCTTGAAGCTGTGGCCTCTTTTGGAGAAACTCAGCCCCTGATTGTAACCCAAGGTCGCGAGCGCAAAAACCGCCGCACGGTCACGGATGTGATCGGATTCGCGCGCAACTTCGTCGGTGATGGGCTGGATGGCAAATATGCCGAGCTGATTTATCGCGAATATGTTGGCGATAAAATCGTAACAGATACGGCAAATCTTACCAAATAATCCATGTAAAAGCCCTAAAATTGCCTAAGTTCGGCGTCAAAAAAGCTGGAGGAGGACTCTCCTTCAGGCGGGCTACACACTCAATACTTGCTCATCCTTGATACGAGGTCTTCCTGGATCGGGCAGAATTTACATCTGCGTGGTCTAATCAGTTGAAACGGACGTATCGGACAGATGATTATGGGTCTGAGGCAAACAAAAGAAGCTGGAATCGACGCCTGCGCAATCGCGCGTGACGTCCAGGCTTTTGATTTGCTTATAGAGGACATGGAAACCGAACTCGGAGAGCGCTGGGGCGGACTCGATTTCGTCGACGGTCTGGCCTATGTAAACTCCCCCGAGGCCACCGAACTTGAATTTATCGCAGTCGCGGTTGATCAAACAGACGAAGAAGATCTGTCGGATGTGATTGCGCTGATCCAGGCGGCGGCGGCGGCGCGACTCAAGGTTATTTTGGTCGCGCATGATCTGTCCCCGACCGCATTGCACCAACTTTTGCGACTGGGAGCCAGCGATTTCGCGCCCTACCCTTTGCCCGAAGGCGCGCTTCATGATGCCATTGAGCGGATGCGCAAGCCGGCCACACCAACGATCGTGCATAACGGGCATTCGTCCGAACAGTACAGAAATGGCGCGATCCTGCCCATATTCGGTTTGGCTGGCGGGGTTGGTTCCACCATGCTTGCGGTCAATCTGGCGTGGGAATTGGCGTTGCAAAGCGAGAAATCCGGCTTGAAAGTTTGCCTGCTCGATCTTGACCTGCAAGGCGGCTCGGTCGCCACATATCTTGACCTCCCGCGTCGCGAGGCTATCTTTGAGTTGCTGTCGGACTCTGCCTCGATGGATAGCGAAAGCTTCAGCCAGACGATGCTGTCTTATAACGACAAGCTCGACGTTCTGACCGCCCCCGCCGATGCTCTGCCGCTGGAAATACTTACGCCCGAGGACGTGGGAATTATCCTGAAACGTGCGACGGAACTCTATGATTTCGTCGTGATCGATATGCCAACAACGCTGGTTCAATGGACGGAGACCATCTTGCAAGAGGCGGACGTATTCTTTGCCATGATGGAAATGGACATGCGCTCGGCCCAAAATGCGCTGAGGTTTGTTCGCACATTGAAAGCTGAGGACCTACCGTTTGAAAAGGTGCGTTATGTCATGAATTACGCGCCGAAATTCGCGGATATGGGCGGTCGCGCGCGGATCAAACGGCTGGCTGAAAACCTGAATATCGAGATTAATTTGTTCTTTACGGATGGTGGCAAACAAATCCTGCATGCCTGCGACCACGGGCTGCCGATTGCTGAGTCAGCCCCAAAGAACCCGTTGCGCAAAGAAATTGCAAAACTTGCCCGCTCGATCTTTGAGTTGGCAACCGAACAAGCGGCCGTTGGCTAACCTGAGGTAAACACTATGTTCTCCCGATATAAAAAGGCCGTCCCCAAACTTGCCGAGGAGGCCCCCCAGCGCCCGACAGCGCAAATAAAACCGCTGATCGAGCAAGACCCGCCGCCGGTCAAGGCCGCACCAAAGCCGGCAGCAAAACCCAGCGCGACCGCTTATCAGACCATGAGCCAGAAAGACATCAAACGTCGCGAAAAGCTCGCTGAAATTCGTATCCAGCTTCATAAACGCCTGCTGGAAACTCTTAATCTTGCGGCTCTTGAGCACGCCAGCGAGGTCGACTTGCGCACGGAAATCGTCTCGATCTGCGCCGACGGACTGGCGGATATGGGGGCTATACTCACCAAAGACGAGCGCGCCAATCTCCATCAGGAACTCTACGACGAGGTCACGGGGCTCGGCCCGCTGGAGCCGTTGCTGCGCGACGAAGGCGTGAACGATATTCTGGTCAACGGCCCTCATCAGGTTTTCATCGAGCGCAACGGTAAACTTGAGTTGACCAATGTGGAGTTCAAGGACGAAAAACACCTGATGCGCGTGATCGACAAGATCGTCTCGGCGGTTGGTCGGCGGGTTGACGAATCCAACCCTTATGTTGACGCGCGCCTTGCGGATGGCTCGCGGTTCAACGCCATGGTCTCGCCGATCGCGGTTGATGGCGCGTTGGTTTCGATCCGCAAATTCACCAAGGACAAGCTTGGTATTGATGATTTGATGAAATTCGGTGCGTTCACCCAAGAAATGGCGCTTTATCTACGCGCCGCAGTTGGCGCGCACCTGAATATTATCGTCTCCGGCGGCACCGGCTCGGGTAAAACCACCACGCTTAACGCTCTTTCAAGCATGATCGCCGACAATGAGCGCATCCTGACGATTGAGGACACCGCCGAGCTTCAGCTTCAGCAGGTCCATGTTGGCCGAATGGAAAGTCGTCCGGCCAACGTCGAAGGCAAGGGTGCGGTCACGCAACGCGACTGTTTGCGCAACGCGCTGCGGATGCGCCCTGACCGCATTATCGTCGGCGAAACCCGCGGCGAAGAAGTGATCGACATGTTGCAGGCGATGAACACGGGCCATGATGGCTCGATGACCACAATCCACGCCAACAGTGCGCGTGACGGCGTCAGTCGCCTTGAAAATATGGTCGCAATGGCCGGGATCGACATGCCGCTAAAGGCCGTTCGCGCGCAGATCGCCTCGGCTGTGCATCTGTTCGTGCAGGTCAGCCGCCTGATGGATGGCTCGCGCAGGATGGTTTCGATCACCGAGGTCACCGGCATGGAGGGCGACATCATCACCATGCAGGAAATATTCGCGTTCAAACGCAGCGGACTTGATGCAGACGGCAAGATCCTTGGCCATTTCACCGCAAACGGTATCAGATCGCATTATTCCGACCGCTTCAAACATTCCGGTTTCGAACTACCCGTCGGCATCTACACCGAAACCGCAGCACAATAGGAGGTTGTCATGAGCCCCGAACCAATTATTTACGGCGTAATTTTCTTCGCAGTCCTGATGCTGGTCGAAGGCCTGTATCTGGTCGTCTTTGGCAAATCGATCAGGATGAACAGCCGGGTCAACCGGCGTATTGACCTGCTTGAAAAGGGCAATGACCGCGAGCAGGTTTTGGACACTTTGCGCAAAGAGCGCGAGCAGCACCGCAAATCTCTGCAAATCCCTTTGGTGTCGATAATCTCCAAAAAGGCGGCGAAAGCCAATATCGCATTTAGCCCCAAGGCCTTGATAATGATCATGATTTTACTGGGCGTGGTGGCATTTATCGGCCTGACCATTGGCACGTCAACCGCGCTCCCGGTTCGAATTGTTGTGTCGGTGGTCATGGGTTTCGGCGCGGTCTATATGTGGCTGAACAAAAAGGCCAACGCGCGGATGTCGTTGATCGAGGAGCAGCTTCCCGAAGCGGTCGAGTTGATGGTTCGCTCGCTAAAGGTTGGCCATCCGTTTTCCAGCGCGATCAACATCGTGGCGCAAGAGGTCGCGGACCCTCTGGGAACAGAGTTCGGCATTATCGCCGACGAGGCCGCCTACGGCATGGATATCACCGAAAGCCTGTCAAAAATGGCCGAGACGATTGACACGCAAGACCTGCGTTTTCTTGCCGTCGCGGTCAGCATTCAGCAAAAATCCGGTGGTAATTTGGCCGAGATTCTGGCGGGCCTTGCCAAAGTGATCCGTGCGAGGTTCAAGCTTTTCCGCCGGGTAAAAGCCATCACCGCCGAGGCGAAATGGTCGGGGATGTTCTTGTCTCTGTTCCCGCTGATGGCCTTGGCCGGGATCAATCTTGCCCAGCCCAATTATTATGACGCGGTGATGGAAACCAAATATTTCATTCCTGCCGCGCTGGTTGTCGCGGGCTTTCTGATCATCAATTACATCTTCATGAAAATCATGGTCAACATAAAGGTTTAGGGGCGTATCATGGAAATCATCTCGCAATATGTTACTGCAGGAATGGCGCTCCTGACCGAGCAGTTTGGCCCACTCGGCCCGCTCTATGCGGTTGGAATGTTGGGATTTTTACTAGTTCTTGCCTCTTTACCGTTCATGATGAACCGCAAGGCGGACCCGGTTGACAAACTGAAATCAAACGCCCGCAAGGAGAAGAAACAAAAACCGACAACTGACGGCCAACCCGCGCTGCGATATAAGGAAAAAGGCCCGAAACTAGATAAATACGCCACCTTCCTGGAGCCTCAGGATCAAGAGGCGTTTTCGGCCACGCAGCTTAAATTAATCCAAGCCGGATATCGTCAACAATCATCCGTGCGCACGTTTCATTTCATGCAAATGGCGCTGGCATTGGGATTTTTGTTGATCGGCATCATTGTCGTCATGATGACACTAGACACCGCATCGCTTCAGTCCACTCTGATGAAAATCATCATTCCCGCCGGTGTGGGATATTATCTACCCACCTATTGGGTCGAGCGGCGACGCCAAACGCGTCAGGGCTTGTTAACCGAAGGGTTCCCGGATGCGCTCGATCTGATGTTAGTTTGTGTTGAAGCGGGCCAGTCGCTCGATCAGTCCATCCAACGGGTCGCCGAGGAAATCCACCCGGCTTTCCCGGATTTATCCGAAGAGTTTGCCATGGTCGCCAACGAAATGAAGGCTGGCAAAGATCGAGTGAGCGTGTTGCGTGATCTGGGCGAGCGCGCCGGCTCGCAAGACATATCGGCGTTTGTGACCGTGTTGATCCAATCCGCCAGTTTTGGTACCTCGATTTCCGAGGCGCTGCGGGTTTATGGCAGCGAGATGCGCGACAAGCGCGTGATGCGGGCCGAGGAAAAGGCCAACACGCTGCCAACGAAACTGACGCTCGGCACAATGATGTTTACCTTGCCTCCATTGCTGATTATTCTTATTGGACCGTCAATCTACAATATCTATCTGACATTGGTCTTGGCACAACAGTAAGAGAAACATGCGATTATTGGTGGGAATGACTGGACTTGTTTTGTTGTTGGCCGCGTGCCAACCGCAGTCGGAAGCCTTGCAACCGGATCGGACCAAAAGCGCCGAAGGGTACGCCAACGGTTAACGAGGCCATCGACGGGTTGATCGTCGGGCATCGCCTGATGGCCGCTGGCGAATATGAACTTGCGCTGAAATCCTACTATCGCGCCGCCGCCGAGCACGGCCTGAACGCAGATGTTCTAAGCGCGCTCGGCTCGGCCAATTTGAAGCTCGGGCGGCTAAAACAGGCGCAAAAACTGCTTGAAAGTGCTGTGGAAAAAGACCCGGAGTTCGTGCCTGCCCTCAATAATCTTGGGGTTGTGTTAATGGAATTGGGGGATGACGGCGAGGCAAGGCGTGTATTTCGCAACGCTTTTGCCCTTGATAACGGAAATTCCGACGTAATTCGTGAAAATTTGCGTAAAGCTATCGCAAAAATGAAAAACACCACCTATGCTGTTGCCAACGATAACAAATTCGAACTGGTTCGCCGGGGCAACGGTGTGTATCTTTTGCTCCCAACGCCAGTATCGAATGTCGAGCAGTAGAGGAAGTCCGGGGCAATGCGACTTTTTTCCGTGGCCACGATTGGTCTAGCAGCGGTGCTGGCACTTTCGTCTTGCGCAAAGCTGAAAAAGCCGAGCGTGGAAAAGGCGATTGACAGCGTCAACGTCATTGATTCAGCAAACTTGACCGACATCATGATGACGGTTGCCGACCCCAATGAGGCGGTTAACTATTTTCAGCGGTCCCTGCAAAAAGAGCCGGACCGGATTGATTTCACGCGCGGTTTGGCGAAATCGCTGATACGCGCCGGTCGCGCGTCAGAGGCCATGGTGGTTTACGAGAAGATCGTCGCCGACAAAACCGTGACCAGTCAGGACCGCGTGAACTTTGCCGGAGCACTCATCCGCACCAATGAATGGAAGCGCGCCGAAGCCCAGCTCAACAAAGTGCCGCCCACATATGAAACCTACCAGCGTTATCGCCTTGCCGCGATGATCGCCGACAGTAACAAGGCTTGGAAAAAGTCCGACAGCTTTTACGAAATCGCCGCTGGCATGACCACCAAACCGGCAGGAGTTTTAAATAACTGGGGTTATTCAAAACTGACGCGCGGGGATTTTGCTGCGGCCGAAAAGCTGTTCCTTGAGGCGATCAGCTATGACAAAAAGATGTTTACCGCCAAAAATAACCTGGTTCTGGCGCGCGCCTCGCAACGCAAATACACGCTTCCGGTCATCCAGTTGACGCAAACCGAACGGGCCAAGCTGTTGCATACTATGGCGATCAGCGCGATCAAACAGGGCGATGTCGACATCGCTCGTGGGCTGCTGGCCGACGCGATCGACACGTCCCCCCGGTATTTTGACGCCGCCGTGCGCACGCTTGCTGCGCTGAATAATAGTTGAGCGCGGCTGCAATCGGGGCCGCGTACATCGCCAATTCAGCGTGGAATAGTCAGGGAAATTCGCATGGATATTACCACTCAACAGGCCATCTGGCTGTTGCCACCGGCGCTGCCGGTTGCGTTGTGGATTGCTTATAGCGACCTTAAATTCATGAAAATCACCAACAAAGCCGTGCTGATATTGGTGGGAGTCTTTGTCGTCTTCGGCCTGATCGCCCTGCCGCTGGAGACGTGGCTGTGGCGTCTGTCACATCTGTTGATTGTGCTTGCCATCGGCTTTGTCGCAAGCAGCCTTGGACTTGTCGGGGGAGGGGATGCGAAATACGCCGCGGCCATCGCACCGTTCGTTGCGTTCTCAGACCTGCGCATGGTGCTAATTCTCTTTGCAGTCATGCTGTTGTCAGCACTGGTAGTTCACAAAATCGCGGCCCGTATTCCCGCCATAAGATCGCGAACGCCCGACTGGAAATCATGGAGTGCCGGCAAAGATTTCCCGATGGGACTTGCGCTTTCTGGCACCCTGATCACCTATCTCTTCGCCGGTTTACTGGCTGGTTAATCCGGCAAGCGGCGAAGCAGAACGAACAGATCGTTGCGCATCACTTCCTCCAGTTTCAAGTCTTTTTGATCGCTGATTTCCTGCAAAACCAAGGTGCGCGCGCGCGGCGTGACCGGACAAAGCGGCACCAAAATAAAGTCGGCTTTGGACATGCCAGCATCACCACCATAATACCAAGGCGCGCCGCCAAGCAGCGGCTCGGTCGACCCGAAAAGCCAGAGATTGGAGAATGTATCGGCGGTAAAAACCGTTTTCCCACGCGTGCCGGGAATATTTTCAAGGTCGCGGGCCATTTGATGCAACACGCCGACCAGCCCCATTTGCAAACGGCAAGACTTCAGCGGCTGACCAAACAGCTTATCTGGCTCCTGAGGGACGGCCTTGGCGACAAGCTTGGCGATTTTCGGGTCCGACAACTCGAAGGCAGACCTCTCCTCGGGCGCGTACATCCGATCAGTTTTCATTGCCAAATCGCTATTCACACGCCCCGGCAGAACCTGAAAAAACCCGTCTTGAGACATTCGGACATGACGCAGATCGGCAAAAGCAATATTCACCACCGACGGCAAGATCAAAGCGAGCGCAACCAAACCGACCACCCCCATAGAGCGGCCAACGTCCCAACCAAATCCGTTGGTGATATGTCGATCAGGACGTAGCGAAAATAGAATAAATACCAGTAATAACAGCCATTTAGGATCGTTCCCCCAATTCTGATAAGTCACATATATAAAGGCGGGAGCGAATATCAGCAGCAACATCCCCTCGATAGAACGCCCACCTTGTCGAAGCAAAATAATTCCCGCAAGCAAGCTAAGATTTGCCGCCAGAAAGGTCGGTCCGATCAGCAGCGCAATCAGCGGTTCGCTCGGCTGCGGCCTAATTCCAGAACCTGCCACGAGGCGCAAATCGCCCAAATAGGCCACCCAGAAATCAACCCCGCCGACCAGCGTCATCACCCCGACCACGATCAGGCCCGATACGAATGCCACCGCCAACGCGGTCCAGCTTCGCCGCAACAACAGCGCCAGCAATATTCCGGGGAAAAACGCCACGAAAAACGTAATCTTGGACAGCAAGAGAAACCCCAGCCCCAACCCGATTATCACGCCGTCAACGACCTCAACCGGCTTTTTGCTGGGCAACATAACCAGCGCAACCACCAAGAACGCAACCGCCCACGCCCAGCGATTATAATACATCGAGATCGATGACGCCTGCACAGCTCCGCCATAAACCAGCGCCGTCGTCATAACGATCAAGCTGGCCCCGAACAGATACGCCGTCACCCCTTGCAGTCGTGAATAAGCCACCCACCAAATCGCCGGAAGCATCACCAGCGCGACCAAAACCATGCCGCCCATGATGGCGTGGCCAATTCCCACCCCCATTGACAGAAGCCACGAAATCGGCGCAAAGGCCA
Source organism: Alphaproteobacteria bacterium (assembly GCA_013151335.1). Taxonomy (GTDB): domain Bacteria; phylum Pseudomonadota; class Alphaproteobacteria; order Rhodobacterales; family Rhodobacteraceae; genus UBA5972. The sequence goes on from JAADIJ010000110.1 coordinate 15,766, forward strand.
AAACTCCGATCGGCGTGGTGAAATCAAGATGCGGCCACTGCCCCGCGCCCATGCGCAGCGCGATTTGAATGACATGCAGCGCGTCACCCTCGTGCTGATCAATCAGCAACACACCTTTGCCAAACAACAATGCGGACTGCGCCAAAAGCACAGCCACCAGAAAACCAAACAGGATACCCGCCGAAGGCCTGCCCATATCTGCCCCCAATTAACTTTTTGGTAATGCTACAATGCCTATGTGAAAGATGCAAAACTTGGCTGTGGTTTTTGTTGTTGAAATTCACAATTCAGTCTAAAATCCTGCCAACAAGAAAATAGCCCGAGGCAAGACATGAATATGCAGGCGATTGACGTCAAAGCTCCGCCCCAGCCGATGACGCTGGCGGATACCGGCCTGACGACGGTTATGCTGCGCGATGTTTTTCTGAAAACCGTGTTTCGCCGATCCCTGACCACGGCGACCTCGATTGCCGAGGCGATTTGCTTGCCGGTCCAGTTGACCCAGCAACTGATAGAGTTGGTCCGCGCACAAAAACTCATGGAAGCCATGGGAAATCGCGAGGCAAGTGGCACCTCCGAGATGGTTTACCAACTGTCAGAAGCCGGCAAAGCCCGCGCCATCGACGCCCTGACCCAGTCTGAATATTACGGCCCGGTGCCGGTCCCTCTTGAGGCCTATAAGGCGCAAACCGAGCGTCAAGCTGTTCGAAACATTTCTGTTTCCAAACAACGCCTTAGCGCGTCTATGTCCCATCTCGTGCTGCCGGACAGCCTCTTGGATCAACTGGGACCGGCCATCAACTCCGGTAAATCAATCCTGATGTATGGCCCACCCGGCAACGGGAAATCCTCGATTTCAAACGGCATCCGCGACGCGCTTGGCGACAAGATTTTTGTGCCTCTGGCGATTGAGTATATGGGGCAGGTGATCACAGTTTACGACCCGATTGTGCATGACAAGGCCGAGGCGAGCGAGGACGATCCGAACTCGTTGCGCAAGTCCCGCACCAGATTTGATGTGCGTTACGTCCGCTGCCGTCGTCCGACTGTCATCACGGGGGGCGAGCTTACGCTGGATATGCTCGATCTGAAATATAACGCGGTTTCGCGGACTTATCAGGCCTCGCTGCAACTAAAATCAACCGGCGGCGTGTTTATTGTCGACGACCTCGGGCGACAAGAGGAACCACCGCAAGCGCTGATCAACCGCTGGATCGTGCCGATGGAAAGCGGATATGACATTCTTGCGCTGCAATCGGGCGAAAAATTCATCGTGCCGTTTGACACTTTGGTGATTTTTTCCACCAATTTTCGCCCATCCCAAATGTTTGACGGGGCGGCGCTGCGCCGAATCGCGTATAAAGTTAAGGTGGACGGTCCAAATCAGGAAGATTTCCTGCAGATATTTATGCGGGTCTGCCGAGCGAAAAGGCTGCCCTTCGACGAGGCGACGATTGTTCACTTATTGCGCAACAAATACCCCGAAGTCGATAATGTCTACGCCAACTTTCACGGCCCGTTTCTGGTCGAGCAAATCCAGTCGATCTGTGCATATGAAGGCGTTGAGCCACATATGACACCTGCGCTCATTGATCGCGCATGGGCCAATCTGTTTGTAAAAGAGAGCTGATCGCAAACAAGCAGGTGGCAAACTTGTCCGGGTCTTGCGAAATTCGCGGACGGTAAAATTCCGATCAAAAGCGCAGCTGAGTAGCGGCTTCTGGCCGAGGCGACGGCGCAGATGATGTCGGATACGGGCTTGTCTTGATCTGCGGTCTGGTGTCTTTTGGGCATCATGCAAAACTATGATTTCACGCTGAATTCCGCACGACTTACCGCTCTACCAAGCGGCGCGCTTTGGTGGTCACAACGGGGTCTGCTCTGTGTTTCGGACCTTCATTTTGGCAAGTCCAACCGTCTTATGCGCAAAGCCAGCACAACGCCGCCTCCGCGCGAAAACCGCGATACACTCGCGCGTCTCGAGCGCGATATCCTTACGCACAACCCGCAAACAATCGTCTGTCTTGGCGACAGTTTCGATGATTTAGCCGCATTTGAGGAGATGGAGGAGCAAGACCATCGCTGGCTGACCTGCTTGATTGCCGGGCGCAGTTGGGTCTGGATTGAGGGCAGCCATGACCCCGGCCCGGTCGATATCGGCGGCACGCATCTCGCGCAATACAGTGCTGGCCCGCTGTGGTTTCGCCATATCGCAGACCCGGATCAACAGGGCGAGATTTCGGGGCATTTCCACCCCAAAATTCGGGTCAAGACCAGAGGACACAGCGTCTGCGCGCCGTGTTTCTTGATCGACGACAAACGCGTCGTCCTGCCCGCATACGGCACATTTACCGGCGGGTTGCGCGCGGATAGCCCGGTGTTGACAGAACTGATGGCGCCAAATTCCATCGCCGTCTTGACCGGCAAAAGCACCCGCGCGGCCGCGATGGTTTTCTAGGCGGTCAGGCCCTCAGGCTCGATCAAACCGTTGGCACGACTACACGCGGTGACGGTATTTGCCAGCAGACAGGCGATTGTCATCGGCCCTACCCCGCCGGGAACCGGGGTGATGGCTCCGGCTTTTTGGGACGCACTCGCAAAATGCACATCTCCCACCAACCTCATCTTGCCTTCGCCCTTCTCGGGGGCAGGAATACGGTTGATGCCCACATCAATCACGGTCGCGCCCTCGGAAATCCAGTCGCCGGTGATCATTTCGGGTCGCCCGACCGCCGCGACGACAATATCCGCAGAGCGGCAAAGTGCTTCGATATTCTTGGTGCGGGAATGGGCGATTGTCACTGTGCAACTTTCTTTCAGCAACAGATTTGCCATCGGCTTGCCAACGATATTAGAGCGTCCGACCACCACCGCATTTAGCCCCGATAAAGAGCCAAGAT
>JAADIJ010000102.1 GCA_013151335.1 Alphaproteobacteria bacterium
ATAGAAATCCTGCTCGCCCACATAATAGGCTTTGTCATATGTCAGCGCATTGCCTTGTCCGTCCTTCAGACCATCGCGCGGCAGAACCATGATCGCGCCGTTCATGCCGTGAACCACATGGTAGGGGATCATGTCGCCGCCCGGTGCGCAGTGATAGACAAACACGCCAGCTTTGATGGCGCGAAAACGCAGGACGCATTGCTCGCCCGGCATGATATGTGTCAAGCCACCACCGCCAAGTGCGCCGGTTGATGCGTGGAAATCGATGTTGTGCTCAAAGCCATTCGTGGCAAGGCTTTTCAGCGTCAGCTCGATATAATCGCCCTGATGGCACACGATCATCGGGCCGGGAACGGTTCCGTTATAAGTGAAGGCCCAGATGGTCGCACCGTCATCGTCGATCTCGATTTTCTTCTCCTCGATGACCATCTCAACCTCGATAATCTTGGGGCCACCCTTGGCAACCTGGTCATGTTTGGGAAAGAACGGAGGGGCCACCAATTCCTGTTTAACCCGAGGCAGGCTTGCAATATCAATGCCGTCGGTGGCACCACCGAGGGCCTCGACCGGGATCAGCACCGGGTTTGCTGCGGTAGGCGTAGCCGCAAGGCCAGAGGCAGCAACTGCGGCCGACCCAACGGCAGCGGCGGTGAGGAAATTTCTGCGTTCCGGGCTTTCGGGGATGCTTTTCTTGAGATCGAACATTGGATTTCCTTTCATGTGTTCCAGTGTGGTCAAAGCTTATGAAACGCTTATGCTTCCAGTGCGGGAAGGTTTCATTGATCTATATCAAGTAATAATATGAAAAATGTTAAATATGCTTTCGCCGCAACGTAGGCAACCCACCCATTTCCTGGCGACGTGCTTTCGCTGTAAAAGTATTTGGAAACCACAACGCGCAAAGCGAGGCATCAGTCGCCTCGCTCGGTCCGCTGGACTAAACTATCCGATAATTTTTTGAAAGCATTGGCAGGGGTTGGGGGACCCTGCGCAGGGCCATTTTTCGATCAGCCCGCTGGCGCAACAGGATCAGATTGAGGCAAGATTTGAGGCAAAAGGGCTGCATGTGACAGTCCGGCCTGCGGGTGTCACGGGTGTGGGCTCTCGCGGGTTGGTGGCGGCAGTGTCACAGGGGGAGGTTGGAGGTAATTCCGAAGGTAAATTTTGGCCCAGAGCCGTCATTTGAAGGTCACTGCCCCAACCCCAATGGTCGGTTTCTATTTTCACCAAGCGCCACCTCACCGTTCTTCGTGGTTAAAGTTCAGGAACATCAGCTGGTTCTGGCTTCGAGTAACCCTGTGAAAAGTCGACTACACCACTCCCGTCGTTGATCAACTAACTCTGCGTATCGTACGCATTCCCATGCAACTAGGTCTGCACAAATTTCTTCAACCGACATCACATCATGGAGGCCTTTTGCCTCGATGACCTGCTCCCTACCTTCCGGGGTAATAGCGCCCCAAATGAGGATTGTACCATTTGTATCAATTTTCTTTCCACCCACGTGAATTTCTTGGTCGGCCATTAGCTTTGCAGCCCTTAGAAAGGCATCAAACGCGGGCTTCTTGTGATGATCAAGTTGTGAACTGCGATCCAGAACAAAGTACTTGAAGTTTTGGTACTCAATCTCGCATTTCATTTCGGTCACATAGATCTTGCTGCTGGCCCGATCTTTAAGTGTGAAATCTAGCGTGTAACCTCGGCCATTTCCATCAGATTTGATCGTCGGTCGGCCAAGGTTTTCGTATTGCGAATGCTCGTGCTCAGCCCATATTCCAACGATTTTCTCGGAAAAAACACCAAATACTCTGGAAAGGAATTTTGACCGCTCTCTTTGTGCTGGGCAATCAGATTCGAAAATATTGCGAAAACTTTGGCTCATGAAATCTTTCTCCAAAATGTTGCTGCTTGAAGTCTCGATATTAACCGACGTGACTAAGCCGACATTGGCCTTGACGCAGAAAAACTGCAACAAGGGCTCAAAGCCGACTTGCGGCGTCGCGGCACGCCTCTCACCTTTTGCTGTAGCCCGTGGCCAAGTCGGTGAGGTGACTGCCAAGAGCCACGCCCACGGCACCCGACCAGCGAGGCCGCGCTCGAGGCAAGTTCGGTTCGTTTGCAACTGACCGGACGCTCGGACTATCGGTGAAACCACACTGGCAGGGGTTGGGGGGTTCGAACCCACGACCTACGGTTTTGGAGACCGTCGCTCTACCAACTGAGCTAAACCCCTGCATTGCAAAATCTGGCATACGAAAACCGCATGGTTTTTGCAAGCGACAACTGCGGCAAAGCAACTCGCGGTGCGGGGGGAGACGGGCTTTGGCCAGATTTTATGCCTTCGGCGAGGATATTGATCCCAAGAGGAAAGGCAAGTGCTTAGACCAAGACCTCTAGAGGCTGTTGGTTGTGGACGTTGAACACGCGCTTATAGCGGGCGATTTCGTCAGTCGGACCCATCGCTTTGTTGGGATTGTCCGACAGTTTGACCGTGGGGTGGCCATTGGCGCTGACGGCTTTGCATACCAGTGAGAACGGGGCGAGGGCGTCGTCTTTGACCAAGCCGCGAAAGTCGTTTGTCATCAGGGTGCCCCAGCCAAACCCTACATTGACGCGACCGGTAAACTGACGGCTGAGGGTCTCTATTTTATCCACATCCAGACCATCGGAGAAAATCACCAGCTTGGTTTTGGGGTCTTCGCCCTTGGCGCGCCACCAGTTAATCGCGGCCTCAGCCCCGGTGGCGGGATCCCCGCTGTCAACGCGAATTCCGGTCCAACTGGCGAGCCAATCGGGCGCGTGCTCCAGAAAACCCTCGGTGCCAAATGTATCCGGCAGGATGATCAGCAAATTACCGTCATGCTCTTTTTGCCAATGCTCCAGAACTTCGTAAGGGGCCGCCGCCAATTCGGTGTCGTTTTCGGCCAAAGCGGCATAGACCATGGGCAATTCATGGGCATTGGTGCCAATCGCCTCGACCTCGCGGCGCATGGCGATCAGGCAGTTGGAGGTGCCAGTGAACTTGTCACCAAGGCCCTCGATCATCGCCTCGACGCAATGGTTTTGCCACATGAAACCGTGGCGGCGCCGCGTGCCAAAATCGGCGACACGCAGGCCGTCGATCTTGTTCAAACGCTCGATTTTCTCCCAAAGTTTAGTCAGAGCGCGCGCGTAAAGCACCTGCAATTCAAACCGCCCAAGCCGGGCGAGAACCCGACGCGAGCGCAGCTCCATGATGATCGACAGCGCTGGAATTTCCCACATCATCACCTCGGGCCACTTGCCCTCAAACGTCAACTCAAACTGGCCGTCGCGCTTTTCCAGATGGTAGGGTGGCAGGCGCAGGCCTTCGAACCACTCCATGAAATCGGGGCGGAACATGGCGCGTTTGCCGTAAAACAGGTTGCCGCGCAGCCACGTGCTTTCGCCGCGCGACAGCGAGAGCGAGCGCACTTGGTCGAGTTGCTCGCGCAGCTCTCCCTCGTCGATCAGCTCGGCGAGGCGAATGGATTTGGTGCGGTTGATCAGGCTGAATGTAACGTCGGTATCGCGCCGATCCAGAAACACCGATTGCGCCATCAGCAACTTGTAAAAATCCGTATCGATCAGCGATCGGATGATCGGATCGATTTTCCAGCGGTGATCGTAAACACGTTTTGCAATATCCATACGGGTTTTTCCCCTAAGCGTGACGGCAGGTCAAGTTGCCAAAATCACGCCGCCAAAATCACGCTGTAATCGAGCATTTCCTGACGTGCCGCCGCCAGCGAGCCGTCAAGATCAATCGCGCGGCATGCGCCTTCAAGCACGGTCACGCCAAAGCCAAGCTTGGCCCCATCGACCGCCGAGAAGCGCACGCAAAAGTCGGTGGCAAGCCCGACCATGACCAAATCAGTGACCCCGCGTTCGCGCAAATATCCGGCCAATCCGGTGGGGGTTTTGTGGTCGTTTTCAAAAAATGCCGAATAGCTGTCGATGGCCGCGCGAAACCCTTTGCGGATGATCAGATCGGCGGGGTCGGTGGCAAGCCTCGTGTGAAACTCGGCCCCTTTGGTGCCTTGAACACAGTGGCGCGGCCATAAAACCTGCGCTCCATACGGCATTTGAATGGTCGAATAGGCCTCGCCATTGCGGTGATTATCGGCAAACGAGCTGTGGTCGGCGGGGTGCCAGTCTTGGGTAAAAACCCTAATCGCGAAGTGATCCGTCAGCGCGTTGATCCGCGCCAATATCCCGTCTCCGTCATCAACCGCCAGCGCCCCTGACGGACAAAAATCATTTTGGACATCAATGACGATCAAAGCGGTTGTATCGGGGTATTCCATGGGATTATCCTTTGATTACAGCCCGGTGACAAGCTTCAAGCCGCGGCTCTCAACAAGATCGGGGCAGAGGAGCCTATAATCTCACGGTGAAAGAAAAATCGCCAGACGTCAAAAGATTTCTGGTCGCAATCGGCGGCGGGCTTGCCTATTGTCCGCCAAAATAGCCCGAGAAGGACCGTAAAGATGACAGCGCCACAGAGCCCTGATCTGATCTCACGATATAACCAGTTGGTCGATAGCGGGCAGCTGCGTCATGACGAGGGGCAGCTTGACGCCATCGGCAGGCTCGACAATCTGCGCGCCTTTCTTGAGACCGCTGACAAGAGCCAACGCTCTCTGATCGGGGCGCTTCGCGAGCGCTGGTACCCGGATCAGCCGCCCAGCGTTTATCTGTGGGGCGGGGTTGGATCGGGGAAATCCATGCTGATGGATATGTTCTTTGCCAAGACCCGTATCAAGCACAAAAGGCGGGTGCATTTTTACGCTTTCATGCAGGAGATCCACCGGGATTTGCACAAAGCCCGCAAGAAAGGCACGGCTGATCCGGTGGCCTCGGTTGCGCAAGCGGTCGCGGCGAAAACCCGGCTTTTGTGTTTTGACGAGTTGCAGATCACCGATATCACCGATGCGATGCTGGTCGGGAGGCTGTTTGAGTTGCTGATCGAGGCCGGTGTGGCCGTGGTCACCACCTCCAATCGCCCGCCGCGCGACCTCTATAAGGACGGGCTGAACCGGGCGTTGTTCTTGCCGTTTATCGAGTTTGTTCAGGCGCGCTTTGTTGTCCATCATCTGGTCACTGACCTTGATTATCGCCAAGACCGCTTGCGCGGCGAAACCACCTATTTCAGCCCGCTTGACAAGGCCGCGACTGACGGGCTGAACCGGATTTGGTGTGATCTGACTTTTGGCTATGGCGCGCCACTTTGCCTGACGGTGAACGGGCGAGATGTGATCTTGCCGATGTTTCACAATGGCGTCGCGCGGGCCTCGTTTGCTGAGCTGTGCGAGGCCGCGTTGGGACCCGCCGATTATCTGGCGATTGCCGGAGCGATCAAGGTTCTGGTGCTGGAGAACATCCCCGAATTGTCGCCCTCTGCTAATAACGAGGCCAAACGTTTTGTCATCCTGATCGACACATTATACGAGGCAAAAATCCGGCTGATTTGCTCGGCGGCAGCCCCGCCTGAGGCGCTGTTTACCAACGGGCGGGGTGCGTTTGAGTTTCAGCGCACGGCTTCGCGCCTCAGTGAAATGCAGTCGGCAGACTGGGCGCGGCCCCACGAATTGGCATCGTTGAAACAAGCGTAACTCGCCTATTTAGTTCTTTTTCTTCAGCCGCTTAAGCAAGTCTGTGGTGGCATAGCCATCGGGCGTCAAACCAACCAGGCTTTGATATCCGCGGATCGCGGCGATGGTGTTGGGGCCAACGATGCCGTCAATTTTTTTGGTCTTGAAGCCGCGCCGTTTCAACAAACGCTGCATCTGTTTTTTCTGCTTGAACGACAGCGCCTTTTCGCCACGAGGCCAACTGGCCTTAAACTCGCTCCCCCCCATGATCCGGTCGCCAAGATGCCCGACCGCGATCACATAGGCGTCGGCGGTATTATAGCTTTCGATCACATGAAAATTCTCGAATATTATGAATGCCGCCCCTTTGGAGCCAGCCGGTAACAAGATCGAAGATTTTCCGTAATCCGGCACGGGTTTACCATTGATTTTAGTGACCCCCAAGGCCCGCCAAGCGGCGACCGATTTGGTGACGCGCGCGCTGGAACTGGCATAATTAAAGTTGGGTGGAAGCTTTACTTCCATTCCCCAGGGCTGCCCTTTGGTCCAGCCATTTTTGGCCAGATAATAAGCGGTCGAGGCCAGCGCGTCTGTGGGGTCTTTGCTCCAGATATCGCGCTTGCCGTCCTGCTTGAAATCCTGCGCGAAACTTAGATAGCTCGTGGGAATGAACTGCGTGTGCCCCATGGCACCTGCCCATGATCCGGTCATGTTTTTGGGCGCAATATCGCCGTCTTGAATGATGGTGAGTGCGGCCAAAAGCTGGCCTTCAAAGAACTTCTGCCGCCGCCCATCATAAGCCAGCGTGGACAGACTTTCGATGATCGGAATATCGCCCATGCGCGTGCCATATGCGCTTTCAAGTCCCCAGATCGCCAGTACGATCTTGGCGTCAACTCCGTATTTTTTCTCGATTTGTTTCAGTCGCTTACGGTATTTACCAAGTGCGATCTTACCGTTTCGAACCCGTGTATCGGAGGTTGCAGTATCAAGATATTCCCAGATTTGTTTGGTGAACTCGCTCTGGTTCCGGTCCTTTTTGATAACCTTGGAATTATAACTCACCCCGTCAAAAGCGCGGTCGTAAACCGTGGGAGAGATACCCTTGGCCAGCGCTTTTTTGCGAAAGGATTTCACCCAAAGATCAAAGCGGGCATTGGCACTGGCGACACGGATTTCCGTGCGAATTCCTGTCGATGCGACGTTGATTTTTCGCGGTTGTGGATGCAAATCATTGGGAATCGAGGCTTGCGCCCCGCCCGAGACCTGCACCATCAGACCCACCACAAAAAGGCACAATAATCCCGAAGACTTGCGCATTAAACTCTCCTGCTCACCAGCTTTTTGCCGAGACTACAGCGAAAATCGCCACCAACAAAGCGCCAAGAGTTACATAGGCGGAGCCGCGCCGATCCCGTGTTATTTTGGCCGCCGCTTCTCGATCTTGCGCGCTTTGCGATGTTTTTTGCGCGCTACATTTTGCTTGCGCCCGCGCGAACCTGCCGATTTTCGCCCACCCCCGCGCGGCAGGAGTTTGCCGCCAATCGACAGAAGCTCGAACATCAAACCGCCCGTGATTGGCGCCGCCTCGGCCAGTCGAACCGTCGCGGGCTGGCCGAGCTTTATGGTCAACCCCGTGCGCTCGCCGGTCAGGGTTTGCGCGTCAGGATCATGGTGAAAATACTCGCGCCCAAGGGTGGAGATCGGCACCAGCCCGTCGGCTCCGGTCTCGTTCAGGCGCACGAACAGGCCAAAGCGCGCGATGCCAGAGATGCGGCCCTCAAACTCGTTGCCCAAACGCTCGGACAAAAACGCCGCCAGATAGCGGTCATTGGTGTCGCGTTCGGCCACCATCGAGCGCCGCTCGGTCACCGAGATCGCCGTGCCGGTTTCCTCCAAACGCTCAACATCTTGCGTGGACAAACCATCCTCGCCCCAACCATGTGCTGTGATCAGCGCGCGGTGGATGATCAGGTCGGCATAGCGGCGGATCGGCGAGGTGAAGTGGCCGTAACGGAGCAAGGCCAGCCCGAAATGACCGAAATTTTGCGGCGCATAATAAGCCTGCGTCATGGAGCGCAGAACCGACATGTTAACGATCTCCGCGTGCTCGGTTCCTGCCGCCCCATCAAGCAGGCGATTGAGGTGGCTGGTTTTCAAAACCTGCCCTTTAGCGAGCGCGAGACCGGCGGCAGTGGCCACCTCGCGCAGGCTTTCAAGCTTCTCGGGCGATGGCTCTTCATGCACGCGATAAAGAAACGGCTGGCGCTTGGTTTCCAGCGTTTCAGCGGCGCAAACATTGGCGAGAATCATAAACTCCTCAACCAGCTTGTGGGCCGCAAAACGCTCGCGAAACGCGACCGAAGTTACTTGGCCGTCATCCGACAACACGATCTTGCGCTCTGGCAGGTCGAGATGCAGCGGCTGGCGTTTTTCGCGCGCAAGACTAGCTGCTTGGTAGGCGGCAAAAAGCGGGGCGATAACGGAGGTAACAAGCGGCGCGGTCTGCTCGTCCGGCTTGCCATCATTTGCCGCTTGCGCCTGCTCATATGTCAGCGAAGCCGCCGATTTCATCAGCCCGCGCGTAAAACTGTGACTGATCTTTTCGCCCGTTTTATCAAGCACCATTCGCACCGCCAGACACGGCCTCAGCGCGCCCTCATGAAGCGAGCAAAGATCGCCGGATAAGCTGTCCGGCAACATCGGCACAACCCGGTCGGGGAAATAGGTGGAGTTGCCGCGAGTTCGCGCCTCTCGGTCCAGCTCAGAGCCGGGGGTTACATAATAAGCCACGTCAGCGATAGCAACCCAGACAACGAATCCTCCTTTGTTATCAGGGTCTTCATCCACATGGGCATAGATCGCATCGTCATGATCACGCGCATCAGCCGGGTCAATCGTGACCAGTGGAAGACGGGTCAAATCCTCGCGGTTTTCCGCGCGCGCGGGCCCGGCAGCGGCGGCTTCTGCCAACACCTCCTCGGGAAAAGCGTCAGGAATTCCGTGGGCGTGAATGGCGTAAAGCGACACGGATTTCGGGGCGGAGGGATCGCCCAGAACCTCGGTCACCCGAGCCTGCGGCAAGCCCATTCTGCCCTTGGGACGAAGCTGCGCTACCTCGACAAGTTCGCCATCCTTTGCGCCCATAGTTTCGCCACGAGGAACCAGCCATTCGCGGTCGGATTTCTTGTCAATCGGCACGATACGACCGCCTTCGGCGTTGGCGCGAAACAGGCCGAGGATACGCATGGGAGCGGTGCCTATTTTGCGAATAAGCCGCGCTTCATAGGCGTAATCCTGATCAGAAACAGCCGCCAGACGCGCCAGAATCTGGTCGCTTTTACCCAATGCCGGATCACCCTTTTTGGCGACAACCAGAATAGACGGAGCGTCATTTTCGCCGCGCCAATCAATCGGCTCGGCAAACAAATCCCCGTCCTTATCTGGCCCAAGAACGCGCAGCACGGCAACCGGAGGCAGGCTGTTTGGGTCGCGAAAATTACGCTTGCGCTTTTCAAGCTGTCCCTCGTCGGCGAGCTGTTTGAGCATGTGTTTAAGGTCGATTTTCGCGGCCCCCTTGATGGCAAAAGCGCGCGCAATATCGCGCTTGCTGTTCTTGCTGGGGTTATCTTTTATCCACGATAAAAGCTCGGATTTCGACGGGAGTGGCGGTGTTTTCTGGGATGTTTTTGGCTTTGTCATGACCGCCGCATATCACGGGCAAAGGGGGGCGTCAGCAAAAACATCTCAGAGATCGGCGGCGGTATCCACGTCGTGCAAACACGCAATCAGGGCGATCCGCATGTCGGGCAGGCTGGCCCTTGTGTCAGCCAGCGTATGCTCGGTTGACCAGCGCACGCCTTGAAACATATGCCGAGGTTTGGGACTGGGTCTTTTCAGTCCGACCAGCCAATAGCCGCCGTCAAAAGCCGGGCCAAATACCGCGTCGTGGCCTCCGAGAGCGGTAAAGGCACTGGCAATATGGGCGCGTCTAATTCCCGGAATATCAGCGCCGATAATCACGGTTGGGCCGGGGCCAGAGCGATTAAACACCCGCCCCATTCGCGCGCCAAGGTCGCCCCTCCCTTGGGCGATTCGCGGCAAGCTCGTCGGCCAGTTGCGGCTCGTAAGACCTTCGGCGTCAGGCGCAACCGCCAACAAGGTTTGCCAGCGGCGATCCCCTGACAGCCTGCGGATCAGCGAGGTCGACTGATGGCGAAACCACCACGCCGCCTGAACCGAGCCGATGTCGCGCGCAAGCCGGGTTTTAACGCGACCCGGTCGCGGCTCTTTCACCATGATGACGAGGCGTGGTCTAGCGGGCAAAATAGCCTCTGAGGATGGCGGTATAGATGCGTTTGAGCTGGCGGATTTGCTCGACCGGGACGCGCTCGTCCACCTGATGCATGGTTTTGCCGACCAGCCCGAACTCGACCACGGGGCAGTGATCTTTGACGAACCGCGCGTCCGAGGTGCCGCCGGAGGTGGACATCTCGGGGGTTACGCCCGTCTCCGCCGCCACGCAGGCCGTGACCAGATCAGACAGCTCGCCCGGTTCGGTGAGGAAACTTTCGCCGGAAACTTGCGTGCGCATCTCGATCTCCACACCGGTCTGGGTGGCGATTTCGTCGGCCTGCGAGCGAAGCCAAGCAGTAATATCGTCAGAGCTATGGCTGTCGTTAAACCGGATATTAACCGTGGCGCGACTTTGCGCGGGGATGACATTATTGGCCGGATTTCCGGTGTCGATGGTGGTGATCGCCAAGGTAGAAGCGTCAAAATGATCGGTGCCGGTGCCAAGCTCGTGATGCGCGAGCCGATCCATCAGCCGCACCATCGCCGGCAACGGATTATTGGCGCGATGGGGATAGGCGGAATGGCCCTGCGTGCCGATCACGGTGAAATACGCAGTCATGGAACCGCGCCGCCCGATCTTCATCATCTCGCCCATTTTGTCGGGGCAAGTCGGCTCGCCGACCAGACAATGGTCAATGGTTTCGCCCGCCTTGTCCATCCAGTCCAAGAGCGCTCTGGTGCCATCGATCGCGTCCCCCTCCTCGTCGCCGGTGATGGCCATGACAATGGAGCCGTCGGGCGGGGTGCTTTGCACGAAATCAATCGCCGCCGCCGCGAAAGCTGCAACGCCGGATTTCATGTCGGTGGCCCCGCGCCCGTAAAGAATACCGTCGCGGATTTCACCGCCAAAAGGGTCAACGCTCCACGCATCGCGGTCCCCCACCGGCACCACGTCGGTATGGCCGTTAAAGCCGAAAGTGTGGCCGTCGTTTGCTCCTCCCCAGCGCGCGAAAAGATTGGCCACATCGCCGCGATCTACGCGGGTGCAGACAAAACCGGCGTCGCTCAGCAGCCCCGCCAACAAGGTGATCGCGCCGCCTTCGCATGGGGTGACGGACGGGCAGCGGATCAGGCGTGCTGTCAGCTCTACGGGGTCGGTTTTTTGGGTCATGGCTGCCTTGTTCTTAACGCGGTTGGGGCCTTGGGCTTAGACCATCTTCGCGCCAAGGATCAATATCAAAGCGGCGAGCGGCCTTGCCTGTTCAAGTAGTTTTCCCGTGTATCAACCCAGGTTCGATACCATAAATCCGCCGCCTTAAGAAAATGCGGACGGGTAAACGGATGCAGCCAACTGGTGGCCAAGCGGGTCTGCGAATACGCGGTTTCACCCCCTTCGGCCCCCGTTGCCTGCAAGGCGACTTTGCGCCCCAGATAGGTCGCCATAACGGTGCCCGAGCCGGAAAATCCCAGCGCATAATGGAGGCCGTTCTCGCAACCAACATGGGGCATATGGTTGAAGGTATAGCCGGTAAAACCTTTCCAGACATGGCTGAGACGGGTTTGGGAAAGCTCGGGCCAAACCTCGCACATGGTAGCGTGCTGACGCTTGGCCGCCACATCCAGCGGCAGATCACGCATGGAGGCACGACCGCCAAACAGGATGCGTTTACCGTCAGGCGACGCACGAAAATACGAGTGACGCGCACGGGTTTCCACCATCATTCGACCACCGGGAGCAAGGTGCGCGATCAGCCCCTCGGGCAGCTCCTCCGTGGCGATCAGATAGCTTGGCAGCGGAAAAACCCGCCGCTGAAACCAGCGAAAATTGTCGGTGGTATAGCCGTTGGTGGCGAGGATCACCTTGTCGGCGTTAATCCGGCCAAGCGGCGTGGTGGCGACAAACCCGCCATGTTTGCGCGCAAGATCGCTAACCTCGCAATTGGCCAGAATTTTGATGCCGCGCGCCTGCGCCGCCTGAACCAGACCGAGGTGGAGCTTTTGTGGATCGATCCCGCAATGCTCGGCCAGAACCAAGCCGCCGAAATAGCGGTCGGTGTTGATCTCGGCGGCAAGATCGCGGCGCTCGACGATATGCGCCTGCACCTCGCTTTTGGCGGCAACATCCTCGGCCAACGTTTTAAGAGCCTCAAAATGCCCGGCGGTCCATGCCAGTTGAATGCGGCCCGTGTGCTGAAGGTCGCAGTCGATCTTTTCGTCCGCAATCAGGGATTTGACACATTCCAACGCCGGTTTTGCCTCGGCAAACAGGGCGTCTGCGACGGCCTCTCCGAACAGCTTTGCAAGCTCGCGCCAGCCAAGACGGGGATGCGCGCCAAACATGCCTCCGTTGCGGCTTGAGGCACCGGCACCCGGCTGTTCACGATCCAAAACCACCACGTCCGCCCCGGTATCATGGGCGGCAATCGCCGCTGAAAGGCCGGTATAACCTGCGCCGATAATCAGGATATCGGCCTTTGGCGGCAAACCCGCCGCAAATTTCGGAGCGGGTGCCGCGTTGAGCTGCCAATAAGGCTCGCCCATGCGCGCATTCTCTGTCCAGATCACCATAATTCTTGTGCCTTTGTTGGGTAGGGGTGGTTGCGCGCTCAATGTAACAGTCTGCTTCAAATCAGCAATTAATATGTCGACGAATTTCAAATCCGGCAGCGCTTTGATTGCCAGCCCATCGCTTTTGGCAGATAGTGCGCGTGAGCAGAGTTTGGAATTCCCGAGCGGCGTCTAAAAGCAACATTCAATAGCGCCGACAAGACCGACAAAGAGGCAACATGGCATCCTGTGTAATACCCGTCCCCCCGTTTGACATGATCCTGTTCGGCGCGACCGGCGATCTGGCGCATCGCAAGATCTTTCCGGGGCTGTTTCACCGCTTTCTGGTCGGTCAAATGCCCCCCGAGGGTCGCATCATCGGGGCGGCGCGCAGCGAGTTTTCGGCCGAGCAGTTTCGCGCCACTCTTCGCAAATCTTTGCTTGAATTCGCCCCTTCCGCCACGAAAAACAAGGCCAAGCTCGACGCGTTTTTGGCGTTGGTCGAGTATGTCTCGGTCGACGCCAAGGGGCCTCGCGGGTGGGATAAGCTGGCCGATCTGATGCGCCCTGATGTCGTGCGCGCGTTTTATCTGTCGGTCGGCCCCTCGCTGTTTGCGCCGATTGCCGAGCAGTTACGGATGGCGAAACTGACCACGCCTGACGCGCGCATTGTGGTCGAAAAGCCGTTTGGCCACGATCTCGCCAGCGCGCGCGCGCTGAATGCAGAGCTTGGGCGTTGTTTCGGCGAAGACCAGATTTATCGCATCGATCATTATCTCGGCAAGGAAACGGTGCAAAATGTGATGGCCTTGCGCTTTGCCAATGCGCTGTTTGAGCCGCTCTGGAACAGCCAGCACATTGATCATGTGCAAATTACCGTCGCTGAAAAGCTGGGGGTTAACGGTCGGGGCGAATATTATGACCGCTCCGGGGCCATGCGCGATATGGTGCAAAACCACCTGATGCAGCTTTTGTGCCTGACGGCGATGGAGCCTCCCTCGCGGTTTGAACCCAACGCCGTTCGCGACGAAAAGCTCAAGGTGATCCGCTCGCTTGATCCGGTGCAGCCCGGCGATTTCGCCCGTGGCCAGTATCGCGGCGATGGCGATCAGGGCAGCTATACCGAGCACGCGAAAAACCCTGACAGCACCACCGAGAGTTTTATCGCCATGAAGGTCGAGGTCTCCAATTGGCGCTGGGCTGGCACGCCGTTTTATCTGCGCACCGGCAAGCGTCTGCGCGCTCATCTCAGCGAGATCGCGATTGTGTTTCGCGACCCGCCCCACTCGATCTTTCCCGATGGCGAGGGGCGGCGCAGCAATGCGTTGATCATCCGGCTGCAACCAAACGAGGGCATCACCCTGCGCATGACCATTAAAGAGCCCGGCCCCGGCGGGATGCGCCTCACGGACGTGCCGCTGGACATGACTTTCGCCGAGGCTTTGGGCCAAAACGCCGAATCAGCCGACGCTTACGAGCGGCTGGTGATGGATGTGCTTCGCGGCGACCAAACCCTGTTCATGCGCGGTGACGAGGTCGAGGCAGCGTGGGAATGGGCCGATCCGATCATCAAATCATGGGAGGACACCGGTCAGAAACCAGCGCTTTACGACACCGGCAGTTCAGGGCCGGAGGACTCGCTAATGCTAATGCATCGTGACGGACGGCGCTGGCGCGAGATCGGCTCCTGATGACGGTGCTGGCGGAATATAGGACCGGCGTGATCATGGCGCAGGCGCTTGGGGCGACCGTGGCAGGGCAGCTTGCGGATGCGCTCGCGATGAAAGGGACGGCCTCGCTGGCCGTGCCCGGAGGCAGCACGCCGGGGCCGTTTTTAACTGCTCTTTCGGGGGCCGATATCAACTGGCGGCGGGTGAAAATACTTCTGACGGATGAACGGTTCGTGTCCGAGGACAACCCGCGCTCCAACACCGCATTGCTGCGCAAAACCCTGCTGCAAGGACCGGCTGCCAAGGCGCAACTGGTGGCGATGTATCTTGAGGCCGACACGCCGGAGCAGGTGCTTGATCAGGTTGAAAAGGCGATCCTGACCGCGCTGCCGCTGGATGTTTGTGTGCTCGGCATGGGGGCGGATATGCACACCGCCAGCTTGTTTCCGGGTGCGGATCAACTGGAAGATGCGCTGAAACCCGACAGCCCTCGCGTGGTTTTCCCCATGCGCGCGCCGGGTGCGCCCGAGCCTCGCCTGACGCTGAGCGCGAGCGTTCTGCGTGCCGCCTCGCATCTGCATCTGCTGATCACCGGCCCTGAAAAGCTGGCGGCATTTCATCAGGCGGAACAGCCCGGCCCGATCTCGGAGGCTCCGGTGCGCGCCATTCTGACTGCTCCCAACGGCGTTACCGTTCATTATTGTGAAAACCCGGAGGCCACATGACCCTGCACCAAACCATCGCCCGCGTCACCGACCGGATCATTGCCCGCAGCCAAGCCACGCGCACCGACTATCTGTCGCGCATGAGCGCCGCCGCCGAAAAAGGCCCCGCGCGCGCGCATCTTTCGTGCAGCGGACAAGCCCACGCCTATGCGGGAGCGGGGCCGGATCAGGAGGCGCTGGCCACAGGCTCGGCAGGCAATCTGGCGATTGTGTCGGCCTATAATGACATGCTGTCCGCCCACCAGCCGTTTGCGCGCTTTCCCGATTTGATCCGCGACGCCGTGCGCGAAATCGGCGGCACTGCGCAGTTTGCGGGCGGGGTTCCGGCCATGTGCGACGGGGTCACTCAAGGCGAGGCAGGCATGGAGCTGAGCCTGTTTTCGCGCGACGTGATCGCCATGTCGGCCGCAATCGCGCTTAGTCACAACACCTTTGACGCGGCGGTTTTTCTCGGGGTTTGCGACAAAATCGTCCCCGGTCTGGTGATCGCCGCGCAAAGTTTCGGCCATCTTCCGGTGGTGTTTTTGCCCGCAGGCCCGATGACCAGCGGTCTGCCCAATGACGAAAAAGCCAACGTGCGCCAACAATTTGCCAAGGGCGAGGTGGACCGCGCGGCACTGATGGAGGCCGAGATGGCCGCCTATCACGGCCCCGGAACCTGCACCTTTTACGGCACCGCCAACACCAACCAGATGTTGATGGAGTTCATGGGCCTGCACCTGCCCGGCGCAAGTTTCGTGCCCCCCAACACCCCGCTTCGCGACGCTCTGAGTGCCGAGGGCGCGCGGCGGGCGCTGTCCCTGTCGGCGCTTGGCTCGACCTACACCCCGGTTTGCGAAATTCTCGATGCGCGCGCGTTTGTGAACGGCATTGTCGGCCTCAACGCTACCGGTGGCTCGACCAATTTGCTGATCCATCTGGTGGCAATGGCGCGGGCTGGCGGAATTATTCTGACGATGGAGGATTTTTCCGAGATTTCGGCCATCACGCCCCTGATTGCGCGGGTCTATCCCAATGGTCTGGCCGATGTGAACCATTTTCACGCGGCGGGCGGCACCGGCTATATGATCGGCCAATTGCTCGGCGCGGGTCTCTTGCATCCAGACGTGAAAACCGTCGCGGGCGGCGGTCTTGAGCGCTATACCCAAGAGCCGAAACTCACAGGCGACAAGCTGGTGTGGACGGCGGGCAGCTCCGACAGCCTCAATGACAACATCCTGCGAACTGCCGTCGATCCGTTCCAGCCAAGCGGCGGGCTTAAACGCCTGTCCGGCTCGCTCGGGGACGCGGTGATCAAGGTCTCCGCAGTGGCCGAAAAATACCATCGGATCGAGGCCCCCGTGCGGGTGTTTCACGACCAACACGCGGTCAAGACAGCGTTTAATGCGGGCGAGTTCACCGCCGACACCATCGTCGTCGTGCGCTTTCAGGGACCAAAAGCCAACGGCATGCCCGAACTTCACAGCCTCACCCCGATCCTGTCGATCCTGCAAGCGCGCGGCCTGAATGTCGCGCTGGTGACCGATGGGCGCATGTCCGGGGCCTCGGGCAAAGTCCCCGCCGCCATCCATGTGACACCCGAAGCCTTGGAGGGCGGAGCCATCGCCAAGCTTCAGGACGGCGACATCGTGCGGATTGACGCAACCAACGGCACGCTCGATATTTTGACCGAAGGCGTGTTGGCGCGCGCGCCTGTGACCGCCGATCTCAGCCATAATCAGGCCGGAATGGGCCGTGAATTGTTTCAGAGTTTTCGCCGCTCAGTCGGCAGCGCCGATACCGGTGCCAGTGTATTTGGAGAGTAAATCATGCCGATAAGCCCGAAATCCGCCAGCTTGCGCGCGCGCGAAATCTGCGCACTGGCCCCGATTGTGCCGGTGTTGGTGGTCAAAGACATAGCCCACGCGCGCCCCTTGGCCGAGGCGTTGGTCGCCGGTGGATTGCCAGCCCTTGAGGTCACATTGCGCACGCCTGCAGCGCTCGACGTGATCGCCGAAATGGCCCGCGTCAAAGGCGGTGTGGTTGGGGCCGGAACCTTATTAACACCGCAGGATGTACGCGATGCACGCGCGGCAGGGGCCACGTTTGGCGTCTCTCCCGGCGCGACGGACGCGCTGTTGGAGGCGTGCGAGGCCGAGGGTCTGCCGTTGCTTCCCGGTGCCGCCACCGCGTCTGAGGCCATGCGTTTATTAGCGCGCGGATACGACATGCTGAAGTTTTTTCCAGCAGGCGCGGCAGGCGGAGCGGACATGCTGAAATCATGGGCCTCGCCCTTGCCGCAAATCTCGTTTTGCCCGACAGGCGGGGTAAATTTGGCCAATGCCAGCACCTATCTCAGCCTCGCGAATGTCGCCTGCGCAGGCGGAAGCTGGGTTGCGCCAAGCGCGCTGATTGCTCAAGGTCGCTGGGACGAAATCGAAACGCTGGCTCGTAATGCCAGCCAGTTGGAACGATGACATGAAGGCTTGCTGGGCGGCACTGAAACAGCATCACGAGAAGGTCTGCGCACGCACGATCCTGTCTTTGTTTACGGATGAGGATCGGTTTGACGCGCGCTCCGCCGTAAGTGATGGGCTGCTGCTTGACTACTCAAAAACCAATATCGACGGCACCGGCCTTGAGCTTTTGTGTGAATTGTTTGACGCTGCCGATGTAGCCGCCAAACGCGCGGCGATGTTTGCAGGTGAGAAGATCAACACCACCGAGAACCGGGCGGTTTTGCACACGGCTTTGCGGCGTCAGGGAGATGATCCGCTGTTGGTTGACGGCGAGAATATCATGCCTGAAATCCACAAAACCCGCGCCAGAATGGAGCAGTTTTGCACCGATATTCGCAGCGGAGCCATCACTGCCAGCGATGGGACCACGTTCACCGATGTGATCAATATCGGCATCGGCGGATCGGATCTTGGCCCGGCGATGGCGGCGATGGCGATGGCGCCTTGTCATGACGGGCCGCGCGTGCATTTCGTTTCCAACGTGGATGGCGCGCATATTGGCGACACGCTTAGGGGCTTGGAGGCGGCGCGGACTTTGGTGGTTATCACCAGCAAAACCTTCACCACGATTGAAACCATGACCAACGCCAAAGCCGCGATTGACTGGCTTGAAGCATCGCTCGGCCACGCCGCCCCGACCCATCTGGCGGCAGTCTCCAGCGCCACCGACAAGACCCAAACCTTAGGGATTGATCCCGCGCGCGTGTTTGGCTTTGGCGATTATGTAGGCGGGCGATATTCGCTGTGGGGACCGGTCGGCCTGTCGTTGATGCTGGCAATCGGCCCTCATGATTTCGCCCGGTTTTTGGCAGGCGCGGCGGCGATGGACCGCCATTTCCAAACGGCAGAGCCGCGCGATAACCTGCCGGTTTTGCTGGCGATGATTGGCGTTTGGCACCACAATATTTGCGGCTATCCCACCCGCGCGATCCTGCCCTATGACCAGCGCCTATCGCGCCTGCCCGCCTATTTTCAACAGCTCGATATGGAGAGTAACGGCAAGAGCGTGGCGCTTGATGGATCGGAACTGGAGACGGCTTCCGGCCCTATCGTCTGGGGCGAACCCGGCACCAATGGCCAGCACGCGTTTTACCAGCTTTTGCATCAGGGAACCGCCGTGGTGCCTGCCGAGTTCCTGATTGCGGCGCGCGGACATGAGGAAAATCTGAGCCATCAGCACGACCTGCTGAAGGCCAACTGTCTTGCCCAATCACAAGCCCTGATGGTCGGGCGCACCCTGCCCCAAGCCCGCGAAATCGCCGCCGCTCTGGGCTTTGAAGGCGACGAGCTTGACCGGCAAGCGGCCCATCGAGTGTTTGTAGGCAACCGGCCTTCGATCACGCTGGCTTATGACAAACTGACGCCGTTTACGCTCGGCCAAATCATCGCCATGTACGAGCATCGCGTGTTTGTCGAAGGCGCAATCTGGGGCATAAACTCGTTTGACCAATGGGGGGTCGAGCTTGGCAAAGAACTGGCGGTTGCGCTGTTGCCGCTGGTTCAGGGGGAGGTGCCTGACCAGATCAACGGCTCGACCGCCGGGCTTTTGCAGGCGCTCAAGGCGACCTAAACACGTAAACCCAAAAATGTGGGACACAAAGCGTTTTACGCCACAAGATAAGGGCCGCGCCCGATCCTGGGTGGGCGTATCGTCACAAACCGTATCGTTAAAGCATCTCAACCCATTGTAACTGTTGATTTTATACCAGAGCTGCAAAGCGTCCTCGCGCGTATGGGGAAGGCGGGAGGATCGGGCGCGGCCCTGTCTGCGGCAGGCCCAAACAGTTTTGTGAGGAGGTGTTCTCGCCCCCGCAGCTCAGAGGATTTCAAACAACCCAGCCGCCCCCATGCCGCCGCCGACGCACATGGTAACGACGCCGTATTTGGCCCCGCGCCGTTTGCCCTCGATCAGCACATGGCCCGACATCCGTGCGCCCGACATGCCATAAGGATGGCCGATGGCAATCGCACCGCCGCTGACGTTAAGCTTGGCGGGATCAATCCCCAGACGGTCGCGACAATAGAGGGTTTGGGAGGCAAACGCCTCGTTCAGCTCCCACATATCAATGTCGTCAATGGTCAATCCGGCTTTCTTCAAGAGCTTGGGCACTGCAAAAACCGGCCCGATCCCCATCTCGTCAGGATCGCAACCAACAGCGGCCACGCCGCGATAAATACCGAGCGGCGTCAGCCCCCGTTTGGCGGCAGTATCGCCGTCCATCAACACCAACGCCGCAGCGCCGTCCGACAGTTGCGACGCATTTCCGGCGGTGATAAATTTACCCTGCTTCACGGTGATGCCATCGGCAAACACCGGCTTGAGACCGGCCAGACCTTCAGCGGTGGTCGAGGCGCGCAAACCCTCGTCAAGCTTTAGCGTCACCTCTTGCTCGGAGATTTCGCCGGTTGCGCGATTCTGCACCTTTTTGATCGAGGTCAGGGGCGCGATCTCGGCATCCAGATACCCTGCCGCCTGCGCTGCCGCCGTGCGTTGATGGGACAGGGCCGCATATTCGTCCTGCGCCTCGCGGCTGATCCCGTAACGCTCGGCCACCACCTCGGCGGTCTCTAACATCGACATATAGATGTCGGGGCGATGCGCGACCAACCAAGGATCGGCGGCGCGAAAGCGGTTCATTTTGTCATTTTGCACCAAGGAGACGGACTCAACCCCGCCCGCGACCGCAATATCAATATCGCCAAGCGCGATCCGTCCGGCAGCCACGGCAATCGACATCAGGCCCGAGGCGCATTGGCGATCAACCGACATGCCCGCAACATCCGTCGGCAAGCCCGCGCGCAATGCCGCTTGGCGCGCGATATTAGAGCCGGTCGAGCCTTGTTGCAGCGCCGCCCCCATCACCACATCTTCGATTTCGCCGCCTTCAACGCCTGCGCGCGCCACCGCGTGTTTGATGGCGTGACCGGCAAGCTCTTGCGCTTGGGTGTCGTTGAAGGCCCCTCGATAGGCCTTGCCAATCGGGGTTCTGGCGGTTGAGACGATGACGACTTGGCGGGACATGGGTGGCTCCTCTAGGCAAGGTGATAGTCCGTTACAGTGTTCTGGATCGTGAGCGGACGCAAGGCTTCAGGTCGAAAATCACGTGCCTTTGACGGCGGAGTGCAGGTTCAGGCAACCGATTTGCTGGTCGAGATTGATCTGGGCGAGGGTTGAACACTCGGCAAGTGGCGACCCTGCGAAAAGCCGTCTATAAGGGCAGATATAAAGACCAGTACAACATCACCGATACATTCAGCGAGGACATACCCATGCAACAAGCCCAAGATTTCCGCGCAGAGAGCCTCGCGCTGGCCGCGATACTCAACGCGTTATCGGACGATGATTTCAACGCCAAAACCCAGTTCAAAGGCTGGAGCATCAACGACGCTCTCGGCCATCTGCACATGTTCAATGTAGCCGCCGACCTGACGCTGGAAAGCGGCCTGAAATTCGCCGCGTTTTTTGAACCAATTGCCGAGGGCATGGCCAGAGGGCTGAGCTTGCTTGAGACCCAAAGCGGTTTTTTGAACGGCCTAAAGGGGCGTGCGCTGTTTGCGGTCTGGCAAGATTGCGCCCATAAGCTTGCCGACAATTACGCGCTGGCCGATCCAAAAGTGCGGCTGAAATGGGCCGGGCCTGACATGAGCGCGCGCTCGTCCATCACCGCGCGTCAGATGGAAACTTGGGCGCATGGGCAGGAGATTTTCGACCTGCTGGGCATTGCGCGCACCGAAGGCGATCGGGTCAAGAACATCGTGCATCTGGGCGTCAGCACCTTTGGCTGGTCCTTTGCTAATTGCGGCCTCAAGGTGCCGGAGACGGCACCCCATGTGAAACTGACCGCTCCCTCGGGTGCTGTTTGGGATTGGAACTCGGCGCAGAGCGACAACCGCATCACCGGCTCCGCCGTCGATTTTGCCCGTGTGGTCGCCCAAACCCGCAACGTCAAAGACACATCACTCGTGACTATCGGGCAGACCGCGACCGACTGGATGGAGATCGCGCAATGTTTTGCCGGTCCGCCGGAAACACCGCCGATTAAGGGCCAACGACATCGGCTTGAATAGCGGCGGATTCACGGGTAGGTCAGCGGCAAGGAAAAATACAACGAGGCTCTTATGTCCGCAATTTTCATCGACCTTGACGGCACGCTGATCGACCCGAAAGTGGGTATCACCAGCTCGATCCAACACGCCCTGCGCGAGCTTGACGCCGAGGTGCCGAGTGCCGACGAGCTGAGCTTTTGCATTGGCCCGCCGCTGTGGGACAGCTTTCGAGCGCTGCTGGGCGAGCGCGCCGATGTCTCTGATGCGGTCAATCTTTACCGCGAGCATTTCACCGATACCGGCATGTTCGAGGCCGATGTTTACGACGGTATCGGCGAGATGCTGACCGAGTTGCGCGAGCTTGGCCTGCCGCTTTATGTGGCCACCTCCAAGCCGCATGTTTACGCCACCACCATCACCGAACATTTTGGCCTGTCGCATTATATCGATGGCTTGTTTGGCTCAGAACTCGATGGCACCAACTCCGACAAAACCGATCTTTTGGCCCATGCGCTGGCCGAAACTGGCGCTGATCCGTTCAAATCCCTGATGATCGGCGATCGGCGCTACGACATCGAAGGCGCGCAAAATAACGATATCCGCACAATCGGGGTCCTTTGGGGCTATGCCGACGAGGGCGAACTGCATCTGGCCGAGGCCGAGGCGCTGGCAGGTGCGCCCGAAGACATCGGCGAGATCGCGGCCGAGATGCTAGGTGTCGAGTAGACTTGGGCCAACTAGTGGATTGAATCCAACACTTGGAACCCACGATTTCTTGCGGCGATAATTTTGTCGGGGTCGGCTTTCCAGACGAATGCTCTGGCGCCGGTTTTGTTGTGCTCGGCTGTGAAACGGTCGATGGCTTGCTTCAGTTCATCGACGGATTTGAACACGCCGTATTTCAAGTGCCTTCGGGTGGTGTAGCCTGTGCTTGGAGCTGAGGCGATGGCTGCTGCCGGAATAGACTCCTCTCGGGGTCACCAATATTCTCAACGTATTGATTATTAGCATTATTTTCTCGCGCCGCCGCGCCGTCCCACTAATATTGTGTGGCATTATGTGTGGCGATTTACTCTCCTGTGCGGCCTCACTTCACGTGCCACGATCCGAGTGGCTTATTACTCCAGAGTAAGTATCAACCTGAGTATTGGGTCACACACATTGTCGGCGTTGAAATATTCTGCTTCTGCTTCTGCTTCTGCTTCTGCAACTTCAAATTTCAAGTTGCGCCCGAGCAAGAACTCGAACTCGCCGTGTACTCCTGCTGCGGCAACATCAAGTGCGTTGACCCTTGGAAAGGCGTGCGGCGCGGGTCGGGTGGCTCATCGCCCTTTCCAGACCGGATCGCGTTTTTCGGCGAATGCTTTTGCGCCTTCAAGCTGATCCTCTGAGCGATAGAGAATGTCGACCGAGCGCAGTTGCTTGCCGGTAATCCGGTTCAACGCATCCTGAAACTTGCTGTCCTCGGCGTCGCGCACGATTTCCTTGATTGCCGCGTAAACCAGCGGCGGCCCGCTGGCGATGAGGCGGGCGATCTCCCGGCTGCGCTGCATCAGGCTATCGGCGGGCAGGATTTGGTTAACAAATCCCCAGCGGTGTGCCTCCTGCGCATCCAGCCAGCGCCCGGTCAGCAGCATTTCCATGGCGATATGATAAGGGATGCGCTTGGGCAGTTTGATCGAGGCCGCATCCGCCACGGTGCCGGAGCGGATTTCGGGCAGCGCGAAACTGGCATGATCGGCGGCCAGAATAATGTCGCAGGACAAGGCCAGCTCCAGCCCGCCACCACAGCAAATGCCGTTCACCGCCGCAATCACCGGTTTGTTAAGATCGCAAAGCTCCTGCAGGCCGCCAAAGCCGCCAACCCCGTAGTCGCCGTCAACCGCGTCGCCGTCGGCGGCCGCCTTCAGGTCCCAGCCAGGACAAAAGAATTTTTCGCCCGCGCCAGTGACGATGGCGACGCGCAGCTTGGGGTCGTCGCGAAACTCGGCAAAGATATCGCCCATGATCCGGCTGGTGGCCAAATCAATCGCATTGGCTTTGGGGCGATCGAGCGTGACCTCCAGAATGCCACCTTCGGATTTGGTTCTGATCGGGGAGTCGGTCATGGGCTGTCCTTACATCTGAGCAGGGCGTCTGCCGCCACGGCTGAGGTTCCGCCACAAAGCAGCGGGTTGATTTCAACTTCTTCAAGCCCGTCTGAGTTGGCAAGCACAAAGTCTTGCAAGGCCATCACAGTCGCGACTATTGCGCCCCGGTCAGCCGCGGGTTTGCCGCGATATCCATCAAGAAGCGGGGCGATTCGCAGGGCTTTCAGCGCTTTGGCTACCGATTTTTCCGAGGCCGGAACAAGCAGGGATTTCCTGTCGTCGAGAAGCTCGCTTAAAACGCCCCCGGCTGCGAGGGTCAGCACGTACCCATGCGCCGGGTCGCGGTGCACGCCGATCAACAATTCGGCGACGGTGCCGACGATCATTTCTTCGATCAGGAAGCGCTCTGCAGGCATTTCGTGGGCGGCTTCGATAACCGCGTCAGCACAGAAAAGGCCCAGACATACGGCACCCGATTCGGTTTTATGGGCGATGCCCTCGCCCTTCAAGACTACGGGGTAGCCAATTTGCGCGGCCATCTCTGCCGCGGCCTCCGGCGAGGTTGCGCACCGTGAAGCAGGGATTGAAACACCATATTTTGCCAGCAGCTCCTTGGCCCTGGCCTCCGTGACAAGATGCGCCGGGCCATCGTTACCCGGCAACAAGACTGGTGGGCTTTGCTCATCCTGCCACAGCTTTGAGGCGACTTCAGCCGCTGCCAGCGCCTCGTCGAGACCGAGCAGCGGCACAATGCCTTCGTCTAGCAATTGCCGAGCTGTCTCTTCGGGCATGTTCTCCGGCAGGGTGGCGACCATTGCAACCTTGGCACCGGTTTGTCGGCGGGCATCGGCGGCGGCGGTTATGGCGCATTGCCAATCGACAAGGCTGCACCGGTCGTCGCGTGGAAAATCGACGACCAGCAGGGTTAGGCCTATTGTCGGGTCCATCATGGCGGCAAAAGTGGTGGTCATTGCTGCTGCATTATTCCAGATATAGGTGTGGTAATCTAGTGGGTTGGCCAGCGCTACCATTGGTCCGAGGGCTGCGTGCAAGCCGCTGGTCTGCCGATGGTTCAGAGGCGGGAAACAGACGTCTCTGCCCACGGCCAAATCGGCGCAGAGGCTGGCTTCTCCGCCGGAACAACTGATGCTGGCAAGGCGATTGTTTGGCAAGGGGCCAACGACGTGCAGCAGTTTCAAGGTCTCCATGAACACTGGCAGCGATTCGACGCGAGCGAACCCGAGGCGATGCAGAAATGCTTGCGCTCCGGCGTCGCTACCCGCCAGCGAAGCCGTGTGGGAGATCGTTGCGATCTGCGCCTGGGCGGACTTGCCCACCTTCAACGCCACGACCGGTTTTTGCAGATCGCGGGCTTTGGCGGCGAGGGCTTCAAAGGCGCGCAGGTTGCCAAAACCCTCGATATGCAGGCCCAGCGCCGTAACGCGGGGGTCGTCAAGCAAGGCCATACCGATTTCGGCGATCCCGATCTGTGCCTGATTGCCGGCGGTCACCACATAGGCCAGCGGCAGGGCGCGTTTTTGCATGGTCAGATTGACGGCGATGTTGGAAGATTGGGTGATAATGGCCACGCCAGTGTCCTCACGCTGCCCGCCATGTTGATCGGGCCATAGCAGGGCACCATCAAGATAGTTGATGAAACCGTAACAGTTGGGGCCAAATATGGGCAAATCTCCGGCTGCCGCCAGCAACTGGTTTTGCAAGCCGACGCCGTTGGCATCCTCCGCTGCGGCCTCCAGAAAGCCACTGGCAAAACAGACCGCGCCGCCAGCCCCCATGGATCTGAGCCTGGCGACAATTTCGATGGTAGCGTGACGGTTAACGCCAATGAAAACTGCATCTGGGGGGGCCGGAAGTTGCGAGAGATCGGAAAAACACGGAAGATCGTTGATTTTCTCAGCCTTCGGGTGAACCGGCCAAAGATCACCGGAAAAGCCCATCTTTGTGCATTGGGTGATTACGCTCTTGCACCAGGAGCCACCGCCGATGATGGCGATGGAGCGGGGGCGCAGAAGGCGGGAAAGATCGGGTTTCAACATGCTGTCCGCGTCCGGTCACAGCGGTTGGATGCCTCCGGCGGAGATACTTTAGAACCATAGAAGCAACGATTTATTAACCTGATTGCATCAATAAGGATGGGCGGTACAGGCGGAGACGCCGATGGCCGTAACCGTAGAAGGTACCCCGCTTCCTGTTCGGCGGCGGGGTACTGCGCGCCGCTTCTATGGTTTATAAATATCTCCGCCGGAGGCATCTTACTCTTACGCCCCCAATGGCCGCAGAAGTTCACGGCCGATGATGTGGCGCTGTATCTCCGAGGTCCCGTCCCAAATGCGTTCAACCCTTGCATCGCGCCAGAACCGCGCCAGCGGCAGGTCGTCCATCAGGCCCATGCCGCCATATACCTGAATGGCTGTGTCGGTAACCCGTGCCAGCATTTCCGAGGCATATAGTTTGGCCGAAGCTATTTCGCGGTTTGCGTTCAACCCCTGATCCAGCCGGTCCGCCGCTGCCAGCGTCAGGTAATCGGCGGCGTCAATCTCTGTAATCATGTCGGCGATCTGGAAACTGATGCCTTGAAACTTGCCGATTTTCTGGCCAAATTGTTGACGTTCGCCTGCATAGGAAAGTGCGTAGTCAAAAACGCGCCGCGCCCGGCCGACACACATGGTAGCGACTGTGATGCGGGTGGCGTAGAGCCATTCATTCATCACTTTGAACCCACCATCGACTTCTCCCAGAACCTGCGCATCCGGCAGGCGGCAGTCGTCAAAATCAAGGATCATGTTTTTGTAGCCCCGGTGGCTGACCGACTTGTAACCATCGCGGATGGTAAATCCCGGCGTGCCGCGGTCCACCAGGAAGGTGGTGATGCGTTTTTTCGGACCTCGCGGCGTCTGGTCCTCGCCGGTCGCTGCGAACACAATCACGAAATCGGCGTGATCGGCACCGGAGATGAAATGTTTGGTGCCGTTCAGCACCCAGTCGCCGCCAACGCGCACCGCCGCGCATCGCATGGAGCGCACATCCGATCCCGCGTCCGGCTCAGTCATCGCCAGAGCGTCCATACGTTCACCGCGAACAGCCGGCAACAGGTAGCGTTCCCGCTGCTCGGTGTTGCAGGCCATCAGGATGTTCTGAGGTCGGCCAAAGAAGTGATTGAGCGCCATGGACCCACGCCCAAGTTCGCGCTCGACCAGCGCAAATTCAAGATGGGACAGACCCGGCCCGCCGACCTCCTCAGGAAAGTTACAGGCGTAGAAGCCGAGATCAAGGCACTTCTGTTTGATCCGGCGGGCAATTTCTTCAGGGACTTCACCGGTGCGCTCTACCAGTTGCTCATGTGGGTAAATTTCCTTTTCGACGAAGGTCCGGACGGTGGAAACGATCATTTCCTGTTCTTCTGTCAGCCCGAATTGCATGGTGTTAGCTCGCCTAATTGCTACAGGTCCCGCCGGGGGTGTCCGCACGCCTCGGTCGCGAAAATCTAGCCACGGGTTGGGGCTAAATCCAATGAAATCTGCGGCGGTGGCCGAAATAAACTGACGCAGGTCGTTTCCTGATCATATCCATGTCGGATTTGGCTGATCTGGTGCTGCTATTATCTGGAGCTGCTGCGGGTAACAAAGTTCCCAGCCCACAACGCCCGAAATTTAGCGGATTGACCGGTGCAGGCGGCTAGGGTCCTGACCTTTATGTATCTCCGATCTGCTAAACTGCACCCAATCCAGTCCTTGACGAAGGATCGGACTGGGGCGGTGTTTGGCGTCCGACCCTTGTGGCCTCGGTTAAGGTGCCATGGCCGGGGCCTGTGATCGTATTGGTTTGATGGCACGAATCTTCCCGAAATATCATGCCAGAAATTTCACGGACTTTGCCATCCGGACCACGATTTGTGCCAGTTGAACGGTGGGCTTAAGAAATGAACTGGTTTGAATTACGTCAAGTCGAAAGCAGAGACGATTTCAACAATTGACATGCAACCTCGCGGCGTGAGGGCAATGGTCTCGGCGCGTGCGTTATGGGCGGGCGATTCAGTGTGCCGAGGCCACAGTGGTTTCATCGGTTCTCTCTCAAGTCCGGTTTCGGTCCGGGCCCGCGCGCCGAATCGCTCCGACCAGAAAGCAGATATACGCGGTCATTACTGCCGCCGACAAAGCCAACAACCGCAGTTTTGCGCTCGGGATTATGCTGCAATATGAACTGATCTTGCGCGCGGTAGATGTTCGCGGGCAGTGGTTGAAGTCCTATGCAAACGAAGGTGGGATCATTCGAGGTGGAACCCGCTGGCAGGATGGCCTGACTTGGGACATGGTGAGAGACGATCTGACCGGCTTTGAAAAGGTCGTGTCTAAAACCGCTCGATCAGCACCGGAGCCGAGGTTTTTCGATCTGGTCAACTTGCCGGAAATTCAGGAGCGACTTGCAGAGACACCCGCAGACAAGCGTGTCGGACCAGTAATCCTGTCCATGAAACGCGGCGGCATTCCTTTCACCCGCCAAGGCTGGTCGCAAGCGTGGGCCAGATACCGGAAGCTGGCGGGGATTCCAGAGGAGATATGGATGATGGACACGCGCGCTGGTGGCGTGACCGAAGCCAAGGAAATGGGTGCCGACCCTTGGGCGCTACGGGATGCGGCTCAACACGCAAATGTGGACACAACGAACCGATATGCCCGAGGGGATGCCTCTGGGAAAGTCGTCAAACTGCGCCAAAAAAGAACGTCTGGCGAACAGTGATCCAACTTTTTGATCCAACTCAAAAACAGGAGAACAGCTAAGTGTTTGATTTCATTGGTGCACCGGGAGGGATTCGAACCCCCGGCCCCCTGATTCGTAGTCAGGTACTCTATCCAGCTGAGCTACCGGTGCATCAAGCGTGGGATTTAGCGGGGCGTTGCCGCCAATGCAAGCGAGAAATAGTTTGGGTCGTGACTTACCCCGCCACCAGTTGATGCGCGGGCAGGGTGATGCGAAAACGGGTACCTTTTTCGCTGCTATGGGCCAGCTCAAGCGTGCCGCCATGACCCTCCACCAGCTCAAACGCGATGGCGAGGCCGAGGCCTGTGCCGCCTTTGCGCATCCCGCCTTCAAACGGTTTGAACAGCTTTTCGAGTGCCTTTTTGGGCAGGCCAGGGCCGGTATCATTAATACAAATCAACCAGTTACCGCCTAAGGCCGTGGCCGAGACCTCGATCTGGCCGGGTTTGTTTTCGGTCCCCTTTGTGGCCATGATCGCTTGGCGCGCATTGCGCACGAGGTTGGACAAAATCCGAAACACCTGTTCGCTGTCGGCCACCACCATCAAATCGGGAGCCGCGTCATTGACGAACTCGATCTGCCCGTCAGGAGCGGCCAGACGCTCGTTTTCCAACACGTCCTCGATCAGGTCATGGACGGAAAATTCGCTAAAGGTTGGTGCCGGTTCCTCGGCTTTGCCAAAGGTTAACGTGCTTTGGCAAAGGTTAACCGCGCGGGTCAGCGAGTTAATCAATTTGGGGGTAATCCGTATCACAGCGGGATCGGCGCTCATCTCGATCCGGTCGGCCAAAAGCTGCGCCGTGGTCAACATATTTCGCAAGTCATGGCTGATTTTCGCCACCGCGCCGCCTAAGGTTGCCAGCCGGTCTTTTTGCTTCAATGCAGCACTCAGTTCGATCTGCATCTCGCGCAGAGCTTCCTCGGCATCATGCAATTCGGTGATCGCCGCCGAGGGTTTTATGATCTGGCTCTCGTCTTGGGGGGCCTGCTGGAAAGCCTTGATATTTTGCGCAACCCGGCTGATCGGCGCGACCAAAAAACGGCGCACAGCAAAGAACAACATCGCCGCCGTTATGATTGAAATCACCGCCGATAGCAGGAAAATTCGTCGGCCATAATCCAGCATTTCTGCGCGCAGTTCTTGCGTATGAAGCGTCACCTCGATCAACAAACCCGCTTGTTTTACTGGGGTTCCGATCACTCGGATGGTTTCATCTTCGGCGTGAAACAGCCGCAAAAACCCGTCGCGGATCAGCATCCACGGGGTGGCACCGCGCAGATCGAACGTAGCTGAAATCTGCCCGGGCATAGGTGAGGACAGGACCAACTCGCGCATCGCATCTCGTTGCAGCACCACATTGAGAACTCCGGCATTAACCAGCAACTCACGCTCCAGCGCGGGGTCAACCATCGCGTCCACATTGGCCAGCACGCTGAGCGAGGCGATTTGCCCACGCTCCAGGCGCGCTTGTAAATAGTCCTCGCGAAAACGGGCGACGGAAGGCACAAAAATAAGCACCTCCGCCAGCATGACGAACACGACCGTCAGGAGCAAAAATCGCCCGGAAAGAGAGTTCAGAAACATCGCGTTATTCGGTCCCCTGTTGTCTTAAACTATTAACGCTTGGTTACTTCTGCAAGTATCAGGTTAATTCAAAACCATTGCACCAATCGCACCACCCGCTTAACCCACGCATTTTCAAACAGGCGCGGGCTAAAATAGGCCCCCGCCACCCGCTTGTTAACCTCGCCAATGGTCGGATATGGCGCCACCATCGCCGCTACCGCGCCCATTTTCAAGCCGTTGGCAATCGCCAGCGACCAGAGCGAGATCAGCTCGCCCGCCTGCACACCAACAATCGAGGCCCCGACCGGCCTCCCCTTAACCACCATCACCTTGATCAGCCCCGTTGTCGTCAACTCCGCCCGCGCGCGGTCGTTCTCGGCAAACTCAAACCGCACCACCTCCAGCTTTTCGCCAAACTGCACCTGCGCCTCGGCATCACTCAGGCCAACTTGCGCAATTTCAGGATCGGTATAAGTCGCCCAAGGGATATGCCCAACCGAGGCCTTGGAGGGCAGCCCGAACAGCGCCGAGCGGATCACGATACCGGCGTGATACCCGGCCATATGGGTGAATTGCAGCCCGCCGGCCACATCGCCAATCGCATAAATCTTGCGATTGCTGGTCTTGAGGCTGTCATTAACCTTAATGCCAGTGCGCGAAAACTCGACCCCCGCCGCCTCCAGCCCCAGCTTATCCAAATTCGGCTTGCGCCCCACAGCCATCAGCAGATGACTGCCCTGATAGATCGGCCCGCCCTTGGTCACGACCTCGATCTGCCCGGCGCGACCCTTGATTTCGGCCGCCATCGCCCCCTCGACAATGGTAATCCCCTCGTCGCGCAGCCGCGCCAGCGCAATGGAGGCGATCTCTGGATCGTCCTTGCCAAGCGCCTTCATCCCCTCCAGCACCGTCACTTCAGAGCCGAGCCGTCGATGCGCCTGCGCCAGCTCCATCCCAATCGGTCCCCCGCCGATCACGATCAGATGGGCGGGCTGTTCACGCAGCTCGAAAATAGTTTCATTGGTCAGATAGGGCAGCTTCTCCAGCCCCGGAATTGGCGGCACAAACGGGCTGGAGCCGGTGGCAATCACAAACCGCCGCGCCTTGATCACCACGTCCCCCGCCTGCAATTTTTTGGGCGAAATAAACCTGCCATAGGCGGTTATCACCTTGACCCCCAGCGCCTCGAACCGCTCGACACTATCATGGGGCGCGATACCGGCGATCACGCCAGCCACATGATCCTTGGCGGCAGCATAATCCACCTTTGGCGTTACCGGAGCGACGCCGAACGGCCCCCCAGTGGTCATCGCATGGGCATGTTTCGCCGCCGCAATCAGCGATTTTGACGGCACGCAGCCGTGGTTGAGGCAATCGCCGCCCATGGCTCCACCCTCGACCAGCACCACGCGCGCGCCCATCTGCACCGCTCCTGCCGCGACAGACAAGCCGCCAGAGCCGCCGCCGATTACACAAATATCCGTCTTTATCACTTTGGTCATAGTCTAGACTTTCTTCTTTTTATTCAGTTTCTTTAACACAATTGGCAGGCTTGCCAGCACCACCAGACCAACAATTGGTCCCAATATCTGCGGCTCGAAAATCAAGCCCATATCCGGGCTGGCCCCGCGTGCGAAAACCTCGCCCAGCCCGGCTCCGACCCATGTATAAACCAGCGCGCCGGGGATAATTCCGAAAAATGTGGTAAAGGCGAACCGCCCGAGGCGAACCCCTACCAATGCCGGAATAAGATTGGCGGCGAAAAACGGAATGGCCGGGATCAACCGCATCAAAAACAGATAGGACAGCTCGTCCTCGCGCAGCCCCTTCTGGATCTGGCTGATCGCCCCCTCGGAGGTCTCAAGCTTGCGCGAAAGTGCCTCGCCCAGCCCCATCCTTGCGGCCAGAAAGATCAAAATCGCCCCCGTGGTCGCCGCGCTCATATTGATCAAGACGCCGGGGAACAGCCCGAACAAAAAACCCCCCGTCAACGAGGCCACCGCCCCGCCCGGCAGAGAGAACGCGACGATCAGCACATAGGCCGCCATGAACATGGCCACCGTCAGCAGATAGTTCTGGTCGCGAAACGCCAGCAGCTCGGTCTGATTGTTTCTCAGGGTCTCAAAGCTGAGATAATCGCGCAGTGTGAAAAACCCGACCCCCGCCACCAGCAAAATTACCGCCAGCGGCAACAGTTTGCGCCACGAAAATCCCCCTATTTTTGCCAACGTTTCTGCCCCTGTTTCCGGTTCTGTCGTCATGGATACTCTTTCACCTGCCGCGCGCCTCCACTCTATGTGTGGGCAGTTGCCTGTCCAGCGATAGAGGCATCACGCGGCCTTGATCTGAGGTGAGGTTTTGTTTCAATTCATGTCGATTTCATCGCCCCTCCCCGCCCCAACCTGCAAAAAACCTGCAAAAATAGCCACAAATGTTGCAATAATCGCGCCCACAGTGAATTGACTTCTGCCAAGGCGCGCCGTAAACAGCGGCTCTTGAATGACATGGCCCTCGAATCTCTGACGAATCCCTGACGGATTTGGGCCGAGCCGATCCGGAGATGGACAATGAAACGCACTTTCCAGCCGAGCAATCTTGTTCGCAAGCACCGCCACGGTTTTCGTGCGCGTATGGCCACCAAAGCGGGCCGCAAAATCCTTAATCGCCGTCGTGCGCAAGGCCGCAAGGTTCTGTCCGCTTAAAGGACACAGCCCGAAAGGCATCTGATATGACACCGCCGGAGGCGACATTGGCAGACCAACAGGGTCAGGCCGGTGCCACGCCATCTGCGGTTTCGTGCGGCGTGCCTGAAATTTCCACCCTGAAACAGCGCGCTGATTTTCTAAAGGCCAATCACGGTCGCCGCCAAGGCACCCCCGCCTTTCTGTTGCAGGCGCGCCAGCGCCATGAGGACGAAGCGCCGCCAGCCTCCCTGATCCGCATCGGCTTTACCTGCTCCAAACGGGTTGGCAATGCTGTCGTGCGCAACCGCGCCAAACGCCGCCTGCGCGAGATCGCCCGCGTCGTTCTCCCCCTTGAAGGCACGCCGGGCTGGGATTACGTGCTGATCGGCAGGGCCAACATCACCGGCTCGCGCCCTCTGGATCAAATGCGCCGCGACCTCATCGGCGCCTTGGCAAAAATACACGCGCAAAGGCCCAAATTATGACCCCTCTGGCATTCGTTATTTCGCTTCCGGTTCGCGCTTATCGCTTGGTGTTCAGCCCGTGGGTTGGCCAAAGCTGCCGCTATCAACCGACTTGCTCAGCCTACGCGATGGAAGCGCTTCAAAAACACGGCGGCATCAAGGGAACCTATCTGGCCGCCAGGCGCATTGGCCGCTGTCACCCGTTTGGCAGCGACGGTTATGACCCCGTGCCGGATACCAGCGGCAAGCCGCACAAACACGACTGCCACGACCATGAATAGCAGGCCGTTAATAACAGACCATTAATAACGGGCCAAAAATACGGAGCCTCTCGTGCTTGACGACACCGACCCCATCCACCCTTTGTTCAAGGGCGCGCCGCAAACCACCGCGTTCAACAAGCTGCGCAAACGCATCGTGCGCCAAACCCGCGACGCAATCGAGACCTACGGCATGGTCGAGCGCGACGCCCGCTGGCTGGTTTGCCTCTCGGGTGGCAAGGACAGCTACACCCTGCTCGCGGTGTTATACGAGCTGAAATGGCGCGGGCTTTTGCCGGTCGATCTGCTCGCCTGCAACCTCGATCAAGGCCAGCCGAATTTCCCCGCCACCGTTCTGCCAGAGTTTCTGGC
Organism: Alphaproteobacteria bacterium; assembly: GCA_013151335.1. Classification (GTDB taxonomy): domain Bacteria; phylum Pseudomonadota; class Alphaproteobacteria; order Rhodobacterales; family Rhodobacteraceae; genus UBA5972. The sequence goes on from JAADIJ010000102.1 coordinate 33,612, forward strand.
GCGCATGAAAATCCCCCACCGGATCGAGTATCAAGACACCTATTCCATCGTCAAATCCAAGGTGCCGGCGGGGCGCACCTACTGCGCCATGTGCTCGCGCCTCAGACGCGGCAATCTTTACCGTATCGCCCGCGAAGAAGGCTGCTCTGCCATCGTGCTCGGCCACCACCGCGACGACATTCTGGAAACCTTTTTCATGAACCTGTTTCATGGCGGAAGGCTGGCCACCATGCCGCCCAAACTGCTCAACGACGAGGGCGACCTCCTGCTCTATCGCCCCTTGGCCAACGTGGCCGAGGCCGACTGCGAGAAGTTCGCCCGCGCCATGGCCTACCCAATCATCCCCTGCGATCTGTGCGGCTCGCAAGACGGTCTGCAACGCCAGCAAGTCAAGGCGCTGCTTGATGGCTGGGAGAAAAACACGCCGGGTCGCCGTCAGGTCATGTTCCGCGCGCTAATGAACGCACGGCCCAGCCATCTTTTAGACCCCAAGCTGTTTGATTTCGCCGCTCTGGCGCGGGGTGAACCGGCAGAATATTAAGGGGTGAGAAACGCCCGACGCCCGCTGTCGAATAAAGCAATATCCGCGCGTTAACGCTTCAGCGCGCCTTTCAGGCTGGCGCGAGAAATTGCGCCTAACAGCAGGGCGGCGGCTCCGTAGATGACGAGGCCGCCTGTGACCAAAATCGCCAGTGCGCCGTAGCGCAGGCCAGAGGTTGCAAGCGCGGTGTTCAGCACGTCTGCACCAAACCACAGGGCGGCTCCCATGATGGCGGAGGCGGCGATGATCCTTGGGGTGGCTCGGGCAAGTCGCGTGTCGATTTTTGCCGCATTGCCCATATTGCGCGCGCCGATCCAGAGCAGGATCACCATGGCCCAACCGGCGAGCGTGGTGCCGATGGCGGCTGCCAGAAAGCCGATGGAGCCAGCAAGGCCGATGGCGAGGCCTGCGTTGATGATCATGCCTACAAGTGCGAAATAAAACGGGCGTTTGGTGTCGGCGCGCGCGAAGTAAAGCGGTTGCAGGACTTTTTGCAGCACGAATGCCGGTAGACCCGCGCCGTAGATCGCCAGCGCTTGGGCGGTCATTGTCGCGTCGTCGGCACCGAATGCGCCGCGCATGAACAGGACGCTGACCAGCGGCAAGGGGATCACCATGAGGGCGACGGCGGCGGGGATGGTCAGGGCCAGCGAGAACTCTGCCGCGCGGTTGACCGCCTCGCGCCCTCCGCTCTCGTCTGCGGCTTGCAGTTTGCGTGAAAGGTCCGGCAACAGCACCACGCCAATGGCGATGCCGACCACGCCCAGCGGCAGTTGATAGAGGCGGTCGGCGTAGTTCAGCCATGCAATCGCCCCATCAAAAAAGCTGGCGACTTGGCGTCCTACCAGCAGGTTGATCTGCAAAACTCCTCCGGCGAGGGCTGCGGGGGCGGCGATCACGGCGAGGCGGCGCAAATCCGGGGTCAGGCGGGGGATGCGCGGGATCAGGCGCAGGCCCGCTTTGTCGGCGGCGCGCCACACGATCAGCAGTTGCACAAGGCCCGCGACCGGCACGGTCCACACCAGCGCGCGTCCGATATTGAAGCCGAAATAGTCGGCCCCGGCCAGCGAGCCGATGAACAGGATATTGAGCGAGACCGGCGCTGCTGCGGCTACCCAGAACTTGCCCATGGCGTTAAGCGCGCCGCTGAGCAGAGCGGCCATCGAAATGAACAGGATATAGGGAAATGTGATCCGGCCAAAGGCGACAGCAAGGCCAAACCGCGCGTCGCCTTCAAAGCCGCTGGCCATGGCCAGAACCAGCCACGGCATGAAAACTTGCGCCAGCAATGTCAGCACGATCAGCAAGGCTATCAGTCCCGACAGCGCATCGCGGGCGAAATCCAGAGGCTCGTCTCCGGCCTGTAATTTCTTGGAAAACATCGGCACGAACGCCATGTTAAACGCCCCTTCGGCGAAGAAACGTCGAAACATGTTGGGCAGGCTGAAGGCGATCAGGAACGCTTCGGCGACCGGGCCTGCGCCGAGAAATCCGGCGATCATGATGTCGCGCACAAAACCGCTGAGACGCGAGATCAGGGTCCAGCCTCCGACGGTGAAAAACGCGCGCATCAGGCGGATCGGTTTGCTCATGCCATCGCCCCTTCGGCGCCGCGCTCAATCGCGTCCATCAGCTTTTGGCGCAAGGCGTCGCGTTTGTGCTCCGAGTGTATTTTCAAGCCAACCACGTCTTTTACATAGAACACATCGACCGCCTGCACGCCGTAAGTCGCGATCACGGCCGAGGCGATATAAATGCCGTTGGCGGTGATGGTTCGGGTCAGATCATAAAGCAGGCCGGGGCGGTCGCGGGTGTCGACCTCGATGATGGTGTAGATTTCCGAGCCTTCATTATCAAAGGTAATCTCGGTCGGCACGATGAAATCACGCTCGCGCTTTTTGATCTTGTCGCGGGTTTTCAGCGCGTCACGGGCGACGATCTCGCCTTTCAGAGCTTTGGTGACCATGGCGCTGAGGCGTTTGAGGCGGGAACGCTCGTAAGGTTTGCCCTGCACGTCCTGCACCCAGAAAACCGAGGTGGCGTAACCGTCTGACGAGGTATAGGTGCGCGCGTCCACGACCTCGGCCCCGACCAGCGCCAACGCTCCGGCGAGGCGGGCGAAGATGCCGGGGTGGTCGGGCAGCACGAATATGGCGCGGGTGGCGTCTCGGTCGGGGTCGGGCATGAAATCGGACTTAATCTCGCCTTTGTCAGGCAGGGCCAGCAGCTTGGCGAAGATGGCTTGAGTCTCGGTATCAAGGCCTTGCCAGTAGGGGTCATAGTGGCGCTCAAGTTCGAGCGTCAGTTGTGGTTTGCTCCATCCTTTGAGGGCTTTGATCAACGCATCGCGGGCCTCGTCGGTGCGGCGGGTCAGCGAGGGCGCATCGAGCCCGTTGGTCAGCGCCAGATGGGTGGCGTGGTAAAGATCGCGCAAAAGTTGCGCCTTCCAGTTGTTCCATGTGGTGGGGCCAACGCCGCGAATATCGCACACGGTCAAGACCGTCAGCAGGCGTAATCGGGTGCGGCTGGCGACGATGCGGGCAAAGTCGCGCACGGTTCTGGGATCGGTCAGGTCGCGCTTTTGCGCCACGTCCGACATCAGCAGATGGTGGCGCACCAGCCAATGAACAGTGTCGGTCTCGGCATCGTCAAGCCCCAGCCTCGGACACAGGGTCAACGCAATTTCGGCCCCAAGCTCGGAGTGATCCCGCTCGCGCCCCTTGCCGATATCATGCAGCAGCAAAGCCACATAAAGCACCCGCCGGTTGACCCCGCGTTTGAGGATGCCAGAGGCCACCGGCAAATCCTCAACCAGATCGCCATGTTCAATCTGGCTCAGCACCGAGATGCACTGGATGGTGTGCTCATCCACCGTGAAATGGTGGTACATATTGAACTGCATCATGGCGACGATGGCTTGAAATTCGGGGATGAATGCGCCCAGCACGCCAAGCTCGTTCATCCGCCGAAGGCCACGCTCGGGGTTGCCGTGATCGAGCAGCATATCCAGAAAAATCCGGTTGGCCTCGGGGTCGGCGCGCAAGCTGTCGTCGATGCGGTCAAGGTTGGCAGTGACCAGCCGCATGATGTCGGGATGGAGCAGATAACGCGTGCGCAACCCCTCCTCAAACACCCGCAGCATATTGAGCGGGTCGGCGAGAAACACGTCGGGATTGGCGACCGTGAGGCGGCCCTGGCTGAGTACATAGCCCGAGGTGATCCGGGTTCTGAGCCGCCGCCCGGCATTGCTGAGAAGCTCGCCCATGCGCGGCTGGCGCTTAACATGTTGGGCCTCAAGGGCGGTCAGGAATATGCGCGTCAACTCGCCGACTTGGGTGGCGTGGCGAAAATAGTCTTGCATGAAATGCTCAACCGCGCGACGCCCGCCTTTGTCGCGATAGCCAAGAGCGGTGGCGACCCCGACCTGGGTGTCAAAGGTCAGATGCTCTTGCACGCGACCAACGAACAGGTGGAGGTGGCAGCGCGCGGTCCAAAGAAAAGTCTCGGCCTCGGTGAAGATGTCAAATTCCGTTTGGGTGAACATGCCGAGGCGAACCAGCTCTTGTGGGTGCTGAACCCGGTGCAGGTATTTGGCGATCCAGAACAGCGATTGTAGATCGCGCAGCCCGCCTTTGCCCTCTTTAACGTTAGGCTCGACCATATAGCGCTGGCCGCCTTGGCGTTTGTGGCGATCACCGCGCTCTTGCAGCTTGGCCTCGACGAACTCTGGGCCGGTGCCTTTGAACAAGTCCGACCACAGCTTTTGCGCCAGCGTTTTGGCAAGCTCGGCGTCGCCGTCCAGAAACCGGGTCTCCAGAAGGGCGGTGCGGATGGTATAATCCTCTTTGCCCAGCTTGATACATTCGGTGATGGTGCGGGTAGCGTGACCGATTTTCAGGCGCAGATCCCAGAAGATATAGAGCATGGCCTCGACCACCGCCTTGGCGCGCGCGTTGCTTTTGGGGCGGATCAGGAACAAGAGATCGATGTCCGAGAACGGGGCCATTTCGCCGCGCCCATAGCCGCCAACCGCCAGCAGCGAGAGCGTGCACTCATCATTTGCATGTTTTGGCGGGTGGAGGTAGCGGGTCGCAACGCGCAGGATCTCGAGCACCAGACTGTCGGTCAGATAGGTGTAGGAGCGGGTGATTTTTCGCGTTTGATGCGGAGCCGCGCGGTAGAGTTGGCCGATATGCTCAAACCCCGCGCGATAGGCTGGCGACAGGATCGCAACGGCGTGGGCGCGCAGGTCTTTTGGGTCTCGCAACGTCTCGCTCACCGCAAAGGCCGCGTCGATACGCGCCGCGATCTCAGGTCGGTCGAATATCTGATCACACGGGCAAATCAGCGTGGGCGTCGTTTTGTCCACTATTGCGGCTCCACTATTGCGGCCTTTTTTTGGTCAAAAACCAACTGCGCCAAAGCTTCTCGGGGCTGGGTCGATGACTTTTACTTGTTTGTTTTCGATCTGGACAACCGCCATTGCCCGCTCGTTGGTGCCATCGGGCATCAGGCGGAAAATGCCGTTAACGCCGGCAAAGCCTGATTTCTGGGTCAGGTTGGTACGCGACAAGGCGTCGGATTTGCCCTTGGCGATCAACGCGCCCACGGCGGCGACCCCGTCATAGGCAATGCCTGCCAGAGGGTGCGGCTTTTGGCCATAGGCCTGAATATAACGGTCCCTGAAGCTGCCAGTCAGCGAGGGGTCGGGCAGTGCGAACCAGCCGCCTTGCAGGCCGGTCAGGGACAATGTTTGCGTCGGGATATCCCAGCGGGTCAGGCCCATGAACTTGATCACCTTGGGGTCAACCCCGTTTTCTGGCAGTAGTTGCGCCAAGATCGGCAGGGCTCCACCAGTGTCAGAGGCGAACACGATCATGTTGGTCCCGGTGTCTTTGACCTGTTGGGCAATGTCTTGCACCGCGCCGATAACCCCGCCTTGGGAGAATTCATAAGAGGCCGATCCGGTGAAATTCACCCCTGAAGTGGCGGCGGCTTGTTGCACCGCTTTCAAGCCGATCTGGCCGGTGAGGTTGTTGGCGTGGACCACCAGCACGTTGTCCAGACCCGTTGACGCCGCATAGCTGATCAGCCGGTTGGCGGTGTTGGCGAAGGTGTGGCCGAGAACGAAGATATTGCCGCCAGCGATCTCGGTGTTGTTGGAAAAGCTCAGCACGCTGATGCCACGCGACGCGACCGCGGCACCTGCGGCGTTAGCGGAGTCGCCAAAGACCGGGCCAAGGATGATTTTAGCACCCTCATTGACGGCCTTGGTTGCCGCCGCGGCTGCCCCTGCCGGAGTGCCGGAGGTGTTGTAAATTCTGAGGTCGATTTTGACGTCGCCAAGATCGCTGACGGCCAGTTGCGCCGCGTTTTGCAGGCTGGTTGCCAGCGTGTCGTTGTTGGTGTCTTGTGATCCGAACGGAACCAGCAAGGCCACCGCAACCGGGGCGCGGGTGTTAACGAGGGGACCAGAGCCGCCAAGCTCGACCTGACATGCGCTCAGAAATGCGGTCGCAAGCAGCAAAAGCAGCAAACGAACGGGGCGCAGGGCGTCACGAGAGACAGAGGACATGTAAGCGAGCTCCTAATTGGCTGGTCAGCCGGGTTCTGAATGTGTCAAAACCTAAAGAAATGCCAAGCGCAAGTAAATGTCCTCTGTTGTGATAGGAAGAATTGTTGACAGATATTCACCAATCTTTGGATGCGGGGCTGTATTTCGTCTCGACTCCGATCGGAGCGGCCCGCGATATCACCTTGCGCGGCCTTGATATATTGAAAACCGCTGATGTGTTGGCGGCGGAGGACACGCGAAATACCCGGCATTTGATGGATATTCACGGGGTCAAGCTGGAGGGGCGCTCGTTGATTCCCTATCACGATCATAATGGCTCGCATATTCGACCAAAACTGATCGCGTTGATTAAAGGGGGAAAATCAGTGGCTTATGTGTCTGACGCGGGCACGCCGCTGATTGCTGATCCGGGATATGCGCTGGCAAGGGACGTGATCACCGCCGATTTGAAGGTGATCGCAGCCCCCGGAGCGTCGGCGGTTTTGGCCGCACTTGCGGTCGCGGGGCTGCCAACAGACCGATTCTTTTTTGCCGGGTTCTTGCCACAGAAGAAAGTTGCTCGGCGTAAGTCTTTGGCATCACTGGCAAATATCCCCGGTACGTTGGTCATTTATGAAAGTCCGAAACGCGTTGGCAAATCATTAAGTGATATGGTGCTAGAGTTGGGGGGGGACCGATCGGCCGCGGTTTGTAGGGAGTTGACCAAGAAATTCGAGGAGGTTCGTCGTGGGTCACTGGCCGAGTTACAGAAAGCCTATCAACAGGAAACTCCGAAAGGAGAGATCGTTGTGGTCATTGGGCCAGCACCGGATCGCGAAATTTCCAACGAAATGCTGGAAGACGCTTTGAAAGTGGCGTTGCGCCAACATAATTCCCTGCGCGATGCGGTCGATCAGGTCACCAAGGACACGGATCTTGCGCGCAAGAAAGTTTATCAAATGGCGCTGGCAATGGAGCAAAAAAGATGAGTGGTGCGGCTTCTTATTATGGCGGTTTGGCAGCGGAGGAAATGGTTGCGCAATCTTATCGGCGTGGTGGGCATGAAATAACCGCCCGTCGGTGGCGTTCGGCGGCGGGGGAGATCGATCTGATCGCAAAAAAGGATGGCAATGTCATCTTTATCGAGGTCAAGAAAAGCCGCACGTTTTCACAAGCGGCTCACGCGCTCAGTGCGCGGCAAATGCGGCGAATTTATTCATCTGCTGCTGTTTATTTGGAGGGCGAGCCAAACGGACAAGATAGTGAGGCGCGTTTTGACGTGGCGTTGGTTGATCAACACGGTCGCGTGAGCATCGTTGAAAATGCGATCTGTGCTTAGGGAACCATAGAAGCCGGTAGTCCTTCACTACACAACTATGCAGCCTTGGACGTGACTGGTCGCACCTGTTCGTCTTCAAACAGGTTTTCTGTTTGAATGCGATATACTTTAACTTGAGGAAACTCTGAACAACGTCCCAATTTCCGTGCTATAATTCTGGCAGGAATTATAGGGGGGTTTGGCATTGAAACAGCAGAGTTTTTCGTC
>JAADIJ010000184.1 GCA_013151335.1 Alphaproteobacteria bacterium
GTTTGTTCTTCATTCAAAATCTCCTCAGATATTATGCCGAGAAAATTCTACGCGTGAACACCACTAATTTGCGGGGGGATTACCGGGGGGCGCTTTTGGGCATTTTGCGATCGAGGGGCGGAGTCGTGCGCGTCCTGCATGTTTGTCACGGGCCTTCTTCCTCAGCGTCAAAAGCAACTTGCACCAAGGGCGGTAACCGTAGAAGTTGGTAGTCCTTCACTATCAGCGATACGATAAGCGCGGCGTTGCTCGTCGGTAAGATGGCCGAGAACGATTACTTGCGTCTCAGTTACCTGAAACGCAAGTAAATTTCATCGTACTTGACTTATTTGTCACTTTATGTCAAAATTTCGTGAGAATATTTGCGGATACATGGGCAAAAATACTGTCTGTCTTGATGCTGGCGCGGTGATGACGCTACTTTATTTGGCTGCAAGCATTTTTTGACCTCAGCTTTGTTTCTCCGACCAATTAGAGTTTTGTGAGCGCGCAAAAATTCCATAATTTCGCTGTTGCGTAACGATAGAAGGTATTTGCTTAGGGAGAATTCGGGCGCAAGCTGACGCACGTGAGTATCTGGACTAGAAAACTCAACGAAGCTTGGAATCATCGCCCCATCGGAAACTACAGCGAAAGGCGCGGATGCGTTTCCGTGTTCAGACAAGATTGAAATAAAAAGGTATCGGCCATGTATTTCAAATTATTGGATTCAGTTCTTAGAAAACACGCAGTCAAATACATCAGGGGACTAAGATTTAATTTGAGAGTCGCTCATCTCTTGATTGCCTCAATGGCTTTTTTGACTGTTTTATTTGCGACGTCTGTTTTGTCGGCTCAGGAAAAGCGCTTATTGTTTCCAGGTTCAACAGTTGTAACCGGTTTTTCTAATTCTTATGAACCCAATTTCGGTAAAAATTTGCCTGCGGGGAAATTGGTTGAAGATGAAACATTCATTGATCCGAGCGGTACTTCCGCGTCGATTTTTTTGCCAGACAATCCTGGATTTGCTTGGGACGGCAGGGCTTGGGATTTACCCTATTATTTCAATGTGCTCGCGGGTGAAGTTGGTCAGGTTTTTGGGATTGCGATCGATGCTGGCTGGCCAGAAAACCTTGATGGTTCGGTTGAACCCCCAAATGTGTACCTCACGGCAACTTCGGCCTTTGGGCTTAATATCGTCACGCGCGATACTGACAATAATGGTTTGCCCGAGCGTGTAATAATTGGCCAACCGGGGGCCAATTTCATGAAGGCGCAATTCGGGAATCTACAAGGCAGCGGGCACCTGTTCGGGCAAAGAAGTGGTCCGGGCAGCATCTATAAGCTTGATGGGCGCACCGGAGAGGTCAGCCTTTTTGCAAATATCACCCTTAATGGACAGGACAACACTGGCCCCGCCCTTGGCAACATAGCTTTTGATCCAGAAAACAATCAGCTTTTTGTTTCAGACCGGGATACAGGCCTGATTCACAGGTTTGACCTTGATGGCAATGAATTAGGCTATTTTGATCATGGCGTTGAAGGTCGGGTCAACGCGGGGTTTCCCGCCAACCCCCTTGATGTCAGCAACCGCCTTGATGTAACCGATTTTCAATTCGATTCGGAGGATCCAGAAACTTGGAGCTATGCCGATCCTAAACGTCGCATTTGGGGTCTCGCTGTACAAAAGGGTCGGCTGTATTATGCCGTGGCCGGGGGACCTCAAATCTGGTCCGTAGGAATTGACAGCGATACAGGAGCTTTTCTGAGTGACCCAAGATGGGAGCTGGACGTTTGGCCAGAGGGGCCTAACTATGAAGTAAGCGATATTGTTTTTAATGCGCGCGGTGCGATGATATTGGCGCAACGTGGGCAACAAGTCGCTAGATATGATTATTCATCTTTCATGAAGCCAAGGAGGGCACGCGTCTATCGTTACTGGCTTGAGTCCCCCGATGATCCAGCAACAAAAAGCCGCTGGCAACTCGAACCTGAAGAATATGCCATTGGGTTTCAACCTAATTATCGTAATGCGGCGGGCGGCGTTGATCTTGGCCCGGGCTATGATGATTTTGGCGAAATGAAAGTAGGTAAGTGTAAAGGGACACTTTGGGCAACGGGGGATTCGCTTCGGACGAACCAACAGTTACGCAACAAATTACTTGAAGGCGGCGAACTTAACTTGCGCGGCATTCAAGGCAGTCCTGCAGATCTTGTGCGGGACCACAATAGTCCTCCCTGGACCAGCTATTTGGTGGATTACGACGGCCAGTATCAAGATCCTCAAACATCGGGCCAGATGGGAGACGTCGAAGTTTATGCCCCCTGCGATGGTGGAACGCCGGTAGACATTGTATTCACCAAGACGGCTGGGTTGACCACATTTATCCAGCAGACCGGTTTTTGGTCTCTCAGCTATATCTTTAATATTCTTAATGCAGGGGACCCGTTCGCCCCAACTTCGTTTATCGAGGTCAGCGATCAGCCCCCAATCGGAACATCCATTATTGGTGTTTCGGGTGACAACTGGCAGTGCAATCAGGCAGATTTTCCAATAGTTGCGCCAAATACATTAGATTGTTCCTACAACTATGGTGGGGGAGTGCTCGGCACTGGAGAAAAGCTTGTCCCCCTGGAAGTAGAGGTGACAACAGAAATAAAGGGACACTACAACAATTGCGCTGTCGCTATGTTGAACCCACTATCGGGTTTTTTGGATATTTCGGCTAAAAATAACCGTAGCTGCGGCGATAATTCGACGTCCCAGGATATCGAGATAGAAAAGAAGGCGGGACCGGTTGAATATGATCAACAGTTAGGTCTTTGGGTTGTCAAATACACACTGGAAGTTCAGAACGTTGGAAATTCATTCTATCCTTCAAGCGACATCGAGATTTTCGACTTGCCGCCAAATGGCTTGAGCGTTTCCAATGTCGCTGGAACAAATTGGGTATGTAACACAGCCAATTTTCCGATCACGGCCCCCAATAATCTGAGTTGCACCTATAATTATGGAACTGGATTATTCGCAACCGGTGCGTACTTGGAACCGTTACATATCGAGCTGACAGCCAGTGGACCGGGGCAATACGTCAATTGCGCATCAGTCGATTTTAACAATAGTACTTATCTGTACGACGATCATCAGCAAAACAATGAAAGCTGCGCAGAAAACGGAAATAACGATACAACACTGACGATCAAGAAAGAGTTTGAGGGTGAGATACTCGCATGGCTTCCGGGAAACGCGATTTTTCCGATGAATGTTTTATGCACGGACGGAACGTCTGTCACCGTAAATTTGGATTTCAGCAATAGCGGCGTAGAGACGGTTTCAGGCATAGCAATTGGAAGCCAGTGCACTGTAACCGAGGGTAATCCTCAGAACGTGACCATTCCAGCCAATTGCGAGTGGGCCGCGACCTATCAACCGGTGCAACCTGTTGAAATGCTGCCAGGCGACGTTAGCGTAGTCGTTACAAATTACTTAGATTGCACCCCTAATATCACGGATATTTCCATCAAAAAAGAGGTGGAAAGAGTCTACTTCGATCCGAAATCTGGTCCCGCAGGTCAATGGATTGTGGATTTCGTTCTTACCGTCACCAACAATGGGGCCACATTGCCCGCAGGCCATACTTTTGAAATCACCGATCCTGTACCTGGAGGCCTAAGTATTTCAAGCGCAAATGGTGTAGGCTGGTCATGTCTGTCTTCCTTCCCGATTAATTCGGGCAACGTAATATGCACTTATGTGTCCGGTCAATCGGTGCCGACCGGGGGCAGCATTGATTCATTGTCGGTGCAGGCAACGGGGGTATCGCCAGGTTCATACGAAAATTGTGCTATCGTCCATTTGACCAACCCGCCAAATATCCAGGAAACGACATATGCTAACAATGAAAGCTGCATCACGGTAACACTTGAAGAGCACGTCGAAACCACTTCGTTGACGGTCACCAAGGAATTGGACGAAATTCTTCAATCTCCGACTTTGGATCTCAGCAATACTGTTTTTCAGGTCAACGTAAGCTGTCTGCCTTCGGGATATACCGACACGCTTTTACTTAATGTCTTAGGAGGTCTTACCGACACAGCTAGTGGAATTCCGGTAGGGGACACCTGCACTATTGCAGAGCTGTTGCCCCCGGCTGGAAACCCGTTGCCTCCAAGTTATATTTGGTACAGAAACTACCCCCTTGGGAATACAATTACTATGGTTCAGAATTCCAATAACTTGTTGGTCTTCAACGGACTCTATCAAAACGTGGGCGCGTCTAGGCGCCTGACCCTAGCTAAAACTTTTGATTTCAGCGCGGTACAACAGGCTCCAAATTTATCGGGGGTGAACTTCACTGTAGAGACCACCTGTTCTAGCCCAGTTCTTACTCCTCCAGGTGCATTTTACCTGTTCCAACTAAATTCCGGAAATGGGTTTACCGCGACACAAGGCAATATACCGTTTGGCTCTACTTGCACGATTTCAGAAGTCCAGCCACCTGATCTGCCTGGCTGCTCTTGGGCAGCGCCAGTTTATCCAAACGGGCAAGTTGCTAGCCAAGCCGCACTTGCGGCAGGAAACGTTGTTCTTGAAGTAAAAAATATCTGTCTGCCCGAGAGTAATCAAGAAACCCGGATCATCGTTAAAAAGGTCGAAATAATAGATGGTCAGATCAACCAGGGCGGATTAGCCTACCTGTATAGCGGCAGTTGTGCGCTGCCAAACGGCGCGACCCAAGCCGGAACTGACCAAATCGGCTGGTTGTCGACCGGGGCGTCATATCAAAGAATATCAGTTGTTCCTGTCGGTAGCGTTTGCAGCATCACAGAAACTCCTCCGCCAGTTCCTGCAGCCTATGCCGCTGAAGGCTGTGTATGGCAAACTACATACCGTAACCGGTTTAATCAGGGGTCTTGGAGTAACGGTGCAAATATCACTACTCAGTTTGACAGCAATGGTATCGACAACACCATCGAAATTCGAAATATCCTGGTCTGCCCAGCTAAAGCACCAAAAGAAAACGTCAGTCCCGACCTGAAAATAACCAAGAATGGCCCGCAGAAATGTGAAGCCGGCAGAATCTGCACTTTTTTGGTAAAAGTTTCTAACGTCGGAACGGCACCTTATGTGGGGCCAGCGATCGTGACGGATTCAACTCGTGTGTCCGGTGTAAAGCTTTCCACTGGCGGAAACGGTAACGGTTGGTCGTGTTCTGGAAAAGGCGGAAAACTTGCGACTTGTGTTAATCCTACGCTGTCACTTCAACCGGGCCAGTCTACTACTTTCAGCCTGCCGGTTAGGCTCCCCAGGTGGCTCCAACGCGGCAGCATATACGAGAACTGCGCGGAAATATCCGATAGCAAAAAAGCCAGTCTGGAAAGCCCAGTCTTGGTTACACAGCTCATGCTGAACGCTCTTGGTTTTAATTCTGGCTCGGCAGATGGTGTCGATGGCCGAAATACCCGCGCCGCCGTAAATGCCTATCGAAGCTCTGCAGGACTCGCCGCCGATGGTGGCATCAATGCGGAACTTTTGGCAAAGCTGCTTGGTGGCCGGGCGCGCGATAGCAACCCGGCAAACAACAAGTCGTGTGCCTCAACAAAGGTCACAAAGAAGGTCAAGAAAGTTCAAAAGAAAATAGCCCCTCGCGCTACCAAACCAAAGGATTCCACACCGGCATGTATTTTACCAAGAATTTATGACGTGTTTAGCGGGCGATGTATAAACATAATAGAGCTTCTTCCCTCACCCCCAAAGCGCGGCGGTGGTGGGGCGCTCAAAAGGCCGTAAGAAGGGAAGGCAAATTGCCTGGATCGGTGTCCGTGGCGCATAATTGAGGGTTGGAAGAACGGAGGAGCTCTACCTAATTGCGACGTAAAGGATGTTTTGCGCAGCCGCGTCGGCGAGACAGATCCCGGGCCGCGTCGCCTGCCTGCGGGCATGATCGAAGAGGCTGTAATTGGTGAAATCCGCACCCTTCTGCGCACGCCCGACATTGCAGCCCAAACCCTGCAGGCGCTGAAGCGCGAGGGTGTTGAGATTGACGAAGCCGAGGTTCTCACCGCCATCACCGGATTTGATGACCTCTGGCGCGGGCTGTTTCCGGTCGAGCAAGCCCGCATCCTTCAACTGCTGGTGACGCGCGCCACCGAGGCCGGGCTGGCTGCGCAGGAAACCCGACGCATTGCTTCAAGCCCCTTATTGCGTCCTTCGACTGAAAAGTTCTGAGGCATTGGTCGACCTCGTGATTTTGGAAAATGGTGATCCGGTAATCCCCCCATTTTTGATGGGGGGATTACCGGGCCTTCGGCAAGGGCGACGGCAAAACTTGCGGTATAAAGGTAAGATGTCGTGGTGACCTTCGGCCCGCCACCCTTGCCGCCCTGGCTGGTGGTGTTGACGGTCTCAGAAAAATCTGTCGCCCAGATTATATTGCCGCCCAGCCACATCCGGCCATAGATGCGCGGAATGATCGCCCCTTCGGTCGACGTGGTAATGGTGATGGCCGTCAAAACCCCGACGGCGTCTTGAGAATCCACCGCCAAATCGGAGCCGCTGCGGATTTCCGAGGCTGCAAAGCCGCTTTCGGGGGCGAAGGTGATGCCGTCAAAACTCAGCGGCAAATCATGATCGCCAACCCCTTTCCAATCAAGGGCCGCATTGTGGGCCAGCACCTTGGCAAACGCGAGGGCGCTGATTTCGTCCGACGCATCCTCTGGCAATGCCTGCACGGCCGGATCATTTCTGGCCGCAACCATCATGGCGGTGGTCAGGGGGCCAAGAAGCACCCGTACCCCATGACCCAGATCGAGCCACGCGGGTTTGTTCGTAAGGTCAAGTTTCAGCATATCAATAACTCGCAATTGTGTTTTTGAGAACGGCGGTGCACATCTGCCCCGCGGTGGAATCGTAAGCAGCCTGCCAGTCAAAGCTGACCTGAATGCCCTGTGGGCCTTGGATTTCAGCACGGGGGCGCGGCAGATAAACAGCATGCGCGGTGATCGTCAGGCTGACCGTGGGCGAAATGGTGTAGGAGAACTCCAGCGCCGACGAGGTCCCGTTCAGCGCCTGATCCATGAGCGTCGTGTCGGCAAAGCGAACGTCGATCTTGCCGGTGAGCGCAGCGATCGAGGGGTCCGCCCCGTCGATGCGCCCGTCCGCGCGGATGGTTTCGATCCGGTCGAGATTATTGGCATAGGTGATGTCGGCAGAAACGATGTTGCCGAGCGCCACACCGCCCCGTTTAATCGCGCCGTTGAAGTGACCGAAACGTTGTAATGCGTAGGCCGTGGGCGTCCCCGCCGCTGTTGTTGCTGCCACGTTTTCGCCCTGCGCGATCAGCTTCGCGTCCGCCGTCAACAGGCCCGAGCGCTGCATTTGCCACGTGAGTTGATCCAGAACGCAGCCGGTATACATGGCAAAACGGGGGATTTCTGGCATGCCAACCTCGATCGCCAGGCTCGGCAAGTTCCAGTTGCCCGACTTAAACGTATGCGTCTTGTTGGTGGTGCCGGTGGTGGTTGGTGTGCCAAACGCTGCCTTCAGCCAGAACCCGAACGCCTCGGCATCGATCGGCACCTTGATGTCGCCATCGGTCGTCACCGCAGGATTGCGCCGCGCAACACGGTTGCTGCGGGCACGGCTTGCAGCGCCGCAAGCAGCGCCTGCAGGATGGTTTCTCGGGGTGTGGGCATGAAGTTTTCTATAAATAAAAGGGGGCGGCTGTAAAAAGACCTTGCCTTACAACCGACACGCCGAGAGCCAGAGGGTTTGCTTTGTGCAGCACATCTCACTTGTCGAGAGAGCATAAAGTTTCAATCGGCTTTTCGATTTTTCGCCATGTCCGCGAGCCACAAAACTTGCGCTATCGTGGTATCAAGCCCTGACGCATTGGGTGCCAATTCCTTCGCCTTCATCAAATCTGCAAGAGCCGCCTCATATTGACCGCTAATAGCCAAAGTTTCACCTCGGTTGATATAAGGAAGGTACAATTGCCAATCAAACACCGACATCAGATCAATCGCGTTTGTGAAATCGGCTATAGCCTTTTCAAGCTGGTTCGTTGCTTTGAGAACCTGCCCACGTTCAATGAGGGCTTCGGCAAAACTCGGATCCAGTTCAATTGCCTTACTTAGTTCCGACTGCGAGGTGTTGTAGTCACCTTGCAGCCGGGCAAATTTGCCTCGTCGGTAAAAGGCAGCTGACGGGTCGGTTTCGGGCGAGGCATCTATGAGGTGTGCTTGCAGAAAACTCGCGACTTCCGGAGGCGGTACAAAATCCGGCGCCAGTACCCAAGCACGAATATACTCCGCCAAAGTTTCTTGAATTGTGGCCGCCGCATAGTAGCTGGGCAGACCAACCGGATAATACAGGTCTTTGCGCGCGCCTGCGTCGGTGGCGGCATAATCCGAATACCCGTTCTGCTGCATAACCGATCGTGTTTCTGCAATTAGTGGTTCGACAAGGTTTCTGAATTCGGCAGAGCGCACAATTTTATGTTCCGCATCGGCGACATGGGTAAGTTCATGGGCGACAGCACCGATGCTTATATAGCTGAACCAGAGGGAGCCATGACCGCCGAAAGAAGCACCCAGATTGATACGGTATAGCGGGATCGGGCCCTGCGACGCCCCAAGGCGGAACAAGCCAGGAGCGCGTGAATAGACCTGATCCAAGTATTCTCGCAGCCTGGCCTTGTCGGTTTCGTTCCACGGCTGAACAGAAATCTTGCCTTGAATCTCAAGGGCGTCCGGGACTGTTCCGGCTTTTACCGTATCTCTGAATTCAACGTATTTCTCCCATTCCGCGCCATGTACTTGTGGAACCAGAACCACAAGATAAAGAAAAATTGCACAAAAGGAGCGAAGTACACCACGCATGGTAGAACCTACCTTTGACTGTTTGCAATGCAGATCAGCCCTGTCGCGAAATAGAAGCATATCACCGCAGATTTGTCCATGATCGGGGTGAAATCTGTCATATCGCACGCAGTTTCAATCACACTGGTTGTGTGCTCACTCGTTCGATCACCAGTCCATCCAACCCGCCACAATCAACCCCGGCACCATTCCCGCCACCCTTTCCGCATCGCGCGCCAAATCCAGCCGCTTGCGCAGTTTCACCTGCGGCACAAGAATAAAAATAGGCGCAGAAACCTGCCCGCGTCCAGTTTTAGAGCGCGATGTCACCGCGGTGCCGCGCGTATTGATGCGCGCCTTTTCGGCCGCGAGCAAGCTGGGGCCATTGCGGCGATAAATGAACCGCAGCTTCATCCCGCGCCGCTGCTCCCATTCGCCCGGCGTCAACCGTGCCCCACCACGACCCTTGCCAGCAGCTTCGGTCGGGATCGCCAGATAAAACCCGCTCTTTGATCTGATCCGGACCCCGCAATCGTGGGCATTGAGGATTTCCGGCGCGTTCGACCAGACAAACGCCGCCGCATCAATGCTGTCCTTGCCTTTGGGATAGGTCCGGTTGCGGATCGTGCGCGGCAGCCGATGACCAAGACCAGTCGAGGTAATCTGCGCGCGCCACGCCTGTTTTAACTCTGACCCGGCTGATTTCATGGCGGCGGTCACCGCATGCTCGCCTGCCTTGATCTCGTCTTTCAGCAACCCGACAAGGTCAGGATTAAAGTCCATTTTCAGCTTCATGCGGGCACCAATTCCAGAGTCCAGATCAGGCGCTCGCGATCACGCTTGGGCTCACCCTGAATGGTGAAAGTGTCAGGGCCGATGATAATCGTATCGCCGGATTTAACGCTCGGCATGTCGCTGACCCGCACATCAATGAGGGTGGTGTCCGACAGTATCCGCGCCGCACCAAAGCTGGTCAGCTCATCTGGTGCCTTGCGAATAACGCGCACCGGCAGAGGTACCCGACCTTGCGGCGTCCATGTGGCATCCGTCGCCATGTTTTGATCCTGAAAGATCGCATCCATGGCGGCGGAAAAGGCGTTCATTAGACGCGACGTGCGCTGCGCAACACCTGCGGGCGGGTGCAGATCGGCAGCGGGTTGCTTTCAATCTCAAGGCGCACCCATTCGTCACGGTCGCGATCCGGAATGGAACGGGCGTAAAGCGGCAGGCCCAAAGTATTGACGGTTTCGAACGTATCCGCCGGGGCGTAGTAAATCTCGAACAGACCCTCGACGCCTTCGGGATAAAAGAACGCCTTATCGACCGGCACCCCGAAGGCCGCGTTGCCACGATAGCGGCGGAAGTTGATGCCGCCAAAGCTGACCTCGTCGGACACGCGGCTTCTGAGATCAGCCGCCGCTGCCGTGTTGAGATAGGTCGCCCGCACCTCCTTATGCGCCACCAGATCGGCAAAGAAAGCCGAGCCGCATTCGGCGCGCAATTGCACCGCACCGGTGGAGAGCCCACCAAGTGTATCCTCAACACTTTCAATCAGCGCCTGACAGGTCTTGCGCAACGCCCCCGATGCCGGAGACGCATTGGCCAGATCAAAGTTGACCTCGACCGCCGGGGTAATGGCAAACTCGGTGAAGTAATCAATGACGGTAGCCCCGTTCCCGGGATCGAGCACCTTGCCTTGAATGCCATTCAGCAGGTGGTATTCAAAGGTGGCTTCGGCGTCATTGCGCAGACGTTTCAGGCGTAGGGCAACTTCCGCCTGAATCTGCTGGGTTTCAGATTCCGAGCCAAAGGTGCGAATGCTCTGGATTTCCGAGGCCCACAACACGTCCTGCTTTTTAAACTGGCGGCAGACAAAGGCGCGCACATCACGGTGTTCCGGCACCTGTTGGTCGTAAGCGGAACCGCGCTCAGAAAACGGGATCAGCGACAGGGTGCCGTCGCGGGATTCGATAACGACGGTGCGAGCTCGCACCCCGCGATCAGAAAACAGACCGGAGCCCGACAGGGTGTCCGGGATGACCGGGTTGCCCATGAACGGGCCTCTGTCGGTGCTGTCACCGGGATGGCGGCGGCGAAAGTGGTAGGCGACGCGCCGCCCGATCAGATCAAACTCGATACCGCAGCGGATGGGATTGCCGCTTGGGGTGGTTTCGGTTTTATCAAACGGCAGCATTTCCGCTTGCAGAAGCTGCAATTGCATCGGCACCAGCAAGCCGTCTTCGGCCCGGCGTGGGCGGATGCGCACGAAGCATTCACCGGCCACGAACATTTCGCGCGCAATCATCGCCTGCAGACCGTAGAAATCCGTCAGCCCGTCGGCATCCGCCTGATCGGTCCAGGCCAGCCATAGGCGTTGAATTTTGTCGCGCAACTCGCCGTCCTCGATCAAGGATGATGGTTTGATGCCGTCGCCAACCAGATTGGCGGCATAGGATTCACAAGCATTGGCGGCGTAACCATTGGTGACCACAAGTTCCCGCGAGCGGGCCAGCAAACGCGGCCCGCCCGAAGCCACCAGCGAGTTGATGTTTTCCAAAGGCGGTTGCCAGCCGCGCAAGCGACGGCGCGACATGGCCCCTTCGATGCGGGCGCGCACGGTTGAAGGGCCGCCCTTTGCGGGGTGGCGAAACGCGTTGAACAGTTTCATTACAATCCCTTGGTTGTGTTCACACGGATTTGCCGGATCACCCTGCGACCTTCGAGCGCGGCGATCTCGCGGTCGAGCACATCGATGGCGCGGTCGATTTCAGCAAGGCTGCGGTATTCCACCGTTTTGCCGTCATAGCTGACCCGGGTCACGCCGCTGGAACGCGACGCCGCCAGTGCTTCGCGGCGGGTTTGTAATTCTGCCAATGTGGCCATGCTGTTCCTCATTGTTGGTCATTGACATATAGGTCAATGACGCCTATCTAGTGTCATGACCATTGTAACCGTTGTCGAAATGCCCGAATTCCAGCGCCGCGCCCGGGCGATCATTAGTGATGACGAGCGCATGGAGCTGATCGGTCTCAAAGCCCGCAACCCGATGAGCGGCGTTTCCATCGGTGGCGGTGTGCGCAAGTTTCGTTTTGCGCGTGCCGGCAGCGGTAAAAGCGGTGGTTACCGGGTAATCCATGTCTTCAGCCCTCAAGACGGCACACCGGTCATACTGATTACGGTCTTCGCCAAGAACGAGAAGGCCAACCTGAGCAAGGCTGAAACCGAAA
>JAADIJ010000053.1 GCA_013151335.1 Alphaproteobacteria bacterium
CGCTGGAGATAATGACTCCGCCGCCCTCCACGTCGCTGGTTGAACCCGACGATATCTCGACACCCGTGGTCTTGACCCTGACCCTCCAGCGTAGCGCGCGGGCGTCCTCTATGCCTGTCGCGCTCCAGGTTATTTGTAGCGCAGGCTGGCGATCTGTGGCGGCGGCATCGGTGATCGTGGTGGCGATCACCGCCCAGCCAGGCACTGATTGCGCGACAGGATAGGTTCGGCCGGTCCCCACCGCAGCCAACGGCAACATCGATGTGCTCACCCAATTATAGTCGCTACTGTCGATCTCCCGAAGCGCCAAGGCTTGATTAAAACTGATCTGATCATCGGCGCTGCGAGAGATTTCAAACGACTTGGAGGTGTACCCATTTCGCGCGCTGGTCCAACTGGCGACATCGAAGCGGCTCCAATATTGCGGCGTCCGGCGGCAACACCAGCGTATGACGCCGGAATCTGCGCTCCTCGTTCACCGAGGCCACCATCAGGCGCTGCACCTGGTCGGAATAGGGAGCCGCGTTATATTGGATGTTGGCAATTAAGCGACGGCCCTGATCCTGTGCTTCCCATATTGGATTATAGCGCGGCGGAGCCTCTTTCGGGTTCCAGAGGCTGTTGGGATCGGGGAATGTTGCCTGCAGGCCATTATAGGTGGACTCCAGCCCCGGAAACGGGTCGAGCTCTTGCTCCTCGGTGATGATCACATCATCGTCGGTGAAAAAATAGACCGGCAAGCCAGGCGCGCCGGATCGGGTTTTCCACACACCACCCGCCTCGAATGTCTGCCCGAGGCAAGTTTTATCCAGCTCGTCAATGATATCGGCAGGTTCCTGATCAACCGATATCTCAAGCCCAGCCTGAAATTGCGGCGCAGTTTCACCATTGGCAACAACGTCGCATTCATTCATTGCCGCGAACCAGACAGACAGGGGCACATCTGGTGCCGCCGCTTCACCGCCCCAAATACTGCCATCCGGCAGAGTGATGCCGCGCAGGATATTGTACTTCATGATCTGCGGATTGGTGGTGGTCTGATAAGTCGCAAGGGTTCCCCAACGATGTGTGCCGGCACCGCCGACAGTTGTATCCTTGCGAGGATCATAAAGCGGAATGCCGGTGAATTCACATCGGAGTGAGGGATCGTCTGAAAACCGCTCGCGGTTATAGCGAAACGTGAAGATCGCATAACAAATGCCGGTACCGACCATATCGGCCGACCACGGATAATCAGGATCGGCCCCAAATTGGGCCAACATGAACGGGTCGGCCGCTATTTGCGATCCATCATAATATTTGACCCACGCATAATCGGTCGTTCCTTCGCGAAAATCGAGCACAGGAAAGCCATAATCAGGGTGCGCGACAGCAGCGAGCGTGACAAACTGCTTGTTGATCATGACGCGCCCGAGCGACATTCCGGGTACGTCGCCGAAATCACGGATTTTCACCAGATATGCGTTGGGCGTGCCCCCTGCCGAGCCGAACGTATAATCAGGGCATATCCGGTTTCCCTCAGAGGCATAATAACCCAGCATAAACGTCTGCGGCGTGACCCCGCCAGCGGTCGGATATTGTGTGCGGATCCCCTGCGGCATCTGCAGCTTTGGTTTGGGCTGCAGAGCGCGGCTGATCGCCGATAGCGCTACCGTGGCCAGCAGGCGAAACCCGAGCGATGTTGTTGCGATGCCAGCGATTGTGATCGCGCCAGTGAAGCCAGCAGCGCCGGTTAACAGACCAATAAGTGGGCCAGCTTGTGCAGGCTCAGCCAGCGTCAGCAGCAGGATCAAAAGAGTGATGCGGCGGATCATACGCGAAACATCCTTTCCGCCGTCAGCAGCGATACGGTGGCCAGTCCAGCCATGCTGCGGATATAGATGCGATCACCCTGGACGATCCCGAGCGCCGGTTGGCCCTCAGAGCGCAGCACCGCAATATCCCCGACGCGGCCAAAGGCGACCGGCACCTCGTCAAAATGTTGTCCAACCAGATCCGCAAGATCCGCATAACCGGCTTTTTTGAGCTGCTTGAACCCACCTTTAAGTGTTCTGTAATTGCCCTTGAAGGTGGCGCGAATATCGGTGCCGGTCATCGCGAATACAGCAGTGGCAGCGGCACAAGCACAGTCAACCGTCCCCGGCCGGAATGGCTTCGCGGCCATCTCAGCCATGCAGACCTCAAGGCGCGTGCGCCAATCAGGAAGGCGGGTCATAGCTTTTTCTCCCCCCAATAGGTGATAACTTCACCGGCGATGTCGGCGTGTTTGCGAAACCGGTCACCCCCGCGAAGTTGCTGGGACTCATCCGACTTTTTGAGCGCCAGTGTGCGGGTAAGCGCACGCGCAGAGGTCACAATCTCCAGCGTTAACGTTGCGCTGTCGCCGGGCTTCTTGGTCGGAATCGGATGCTTGTTGATCTGTCCCTTCAAAACGCGGTGCGGCTCGGAAACCAACGCGCGGGTGTCAAGATCGAGCAGCACGCGGTGGACCTCGATCGGGGCAAAGCGGGCATCATATTGGCGCAGTGCTATCTGCACCTCAGGCGCGATGGAGCTGAAGGTGATCCGGTGCGTGCGCACCTTGACGCCGATTTCGGTAATGATGCGCGGGACATTCAGCATGGTGCCTGCGCCATAATAGGTGCGCGCCACACCGCCGATCGTTACAACCTCATGGTCGGCCCCGTTCCAAAAGCCAATGGTTTCCGGTGCACCAGTTGTGCGGTTCTTGGCCGTGATCCAAATCATCTGGCGCGCGATCACACCGCTGCGGCTGTGAATTGCCTGCGTGGGAATATCAAACGTTCTCATTCATCACCTCAACGTCTGAATGAATTTGAAAGATGCGCCATCGGTGATCATACGGTCAGCAGAGCCGGTGGTTGATGTGCGCGGGATCAGGATGGCCTTGCAACTGGCGCGCACCAGATCGACGGCAGCGCCAGTGATGACGCCACTGCGGATATGAGTTGTCAGCTCGATCCAACCGGTCAGCCCGGTAGTGTCAGCCGTCACCGATATTGATGCTACCCGATGGAGCGCGTTGATGTGCCATATTGCCAGCCCAGCATGTCGCCCCGCGTCAGAGTATAATAAGCAGGCAGGCCGCTGATTTTGATTTGTAGATTATCCGCGTTCAACGCAGAAATCACCGGAGAGAATGCGGCGATGTAGCTGCCATCTGGATCAAACGCCGGGCCGCGCCGTGTCATATCGCACACCATGAACCCGCGGGAAGGCCCACGCACCATATCAATCAGCGCTCCGGCGCGTAAAGCTGCGTTCCGATTCATGCGAGTAAGTTTGATCTCCCCCGTCCAAAGTTGAGGGGCCAACTCAGCCGTAATGATCTCACCCCCACCCGTCCCGGACGCCTCGACCTGTTCTGGATTATCAAGAACTAACTTGGATATTGGCAAGAGGTCGAGAAAATCGGTTAGAGCCAGTGGAAAGGTGAATGAGCTCATCCGATTGCCTTCCCATCCTGTGCAATCTGCTGGACTCTGTGTGGAAGGGATTCATTGCTAAATTCCGAGATCCCACTTTTGAAAACGGTGACAGCCACACCTTCTGATTGACTGGCGATGCGCGCATCAAGATCACCGGATAAATACAATTCAACCCGCGTGGTCGATGATCCTCCGCTCTGTCCGCGAGCGTGGTCGATTACGGTCTCGCGGGGGTGCATCATAGCAAGGAACCCTCCTTGCCCGTCCATCCCCCCCGCACGAGGACCGTTGCCAGTGAACCCGCCCCCTGCGAATGATGAACCAGTAAACAACTTGCCACTGTTAAACCCACCAAATCCGCCAAAGATATTTTTCAGGCTAGAAACCATGCGCTGCACAACCAGCACTCTGTACAATTCGCGCACAACATCAGCCGCCATAGATCTGAAACTTTCGGCAACGGTTTTGGTGCCTGTCACCATATCCATAAACCCATTGCCGATTGAGTCGGCCATTGTTTGAGCGAGGCTATCGAATGACTCAATCGCAACTGTCGCGGCCTTCTTTAGCACCGATCCTGTGACTGTAGCCGCTCCACCTAAATCGGTAGTTTTCACAATGACCTTCTGAACTGTGCCGCTAAGGCGCGTATAAATCGCGTCTTCCTGCGTCAGCAGATCAATTGCGGATTGGTTATTTGTCGCAGATTTCAGCGCAGAGATTGACGCTAATGGGCGGGTTAACGACCCAAATAAATGCTGCGACTGAAATCCTAGATTCGAAGCGGCCTCATTCAAATCTTTAACATCAGACAGCATGTTTTTTGCCGTGGCTTTGATCTCTTCAGATTTGGCGAAAAGTGTGTCTCCGATGCCAGACATCCCCGGAACAGTAAATGCTGCCCCGGCCACGGCTTGGACAAAGTACCCCCATCCGGTTGTCATTCTGGCCATTGCTTTAGCCCATGATGCTTGGACGCTCATACCCAACGACCGCACTGCGAGACGGACAGCCCAAGCTCCGTCAGAAATCCGGCCCCAGACTTCTGACGCTACGTCTTTTAGAAGCCCCATCGCAACGCCAAATCCGCCCACTCTTTCGGATAGTTGAACAAATTTAAGGACTAGATAACCGGCACCGACAATCAAAGCGCCAAACCCTGTTAGCAACAGCGCACCTCGCAGGGTAAACATCGCCGCAGTCAGAACCCCAAACGACGCAGATATCCCGGCGACCGCCGCAATGATTGGTGCCGATCCGGTCACGATCAAGCCGAGAGCAATCAAAACTGGGCCCAGAGCTGCTGTCAGCGCGGCAACCACGACAATCGCAGTTTGAATTGTGGGGGATAGCTTCTGGAATTTTTCGGCAGCACTTTTGAGATAACCAGCAAAATCTGCCAAGATCGGGAGCACAATCGCACCGACCTTTTCGAGTGCATCGCCTATAGAGTTCCAAGCCTGAGCAATTTTACCAGTATCAGTCTTAGCCAGAGCCGCCGCTTGGCCCCCGTATTGCTTTTCGAGTTCAGCAAGGATGAGCTTCTGGGCCTCGGCAACTTTCCCCGCCTTTGTCATGGCAAGGATTTGGTCTTTTTGCTGTTTGGTAAAGGATATCCCAACGCGTTGCAGTGCTGATAACCCCACCACAGGGTCATTTAACGCCTTTCCAAGCATAATGGCAGACGATTGCAAGTCGGTGCCTAGACGCGCGGATAGATCAAGCGCGAGTTGTTGTGTCCGGATAAACACATCACCTGCAATGTTGCCGAATGTCAGGAGGTTCGCTGTAACTTTGTTAAGGATTTTTTCGTCGCCATAAAGCGATTTGCTCTGCATTTCTGCGGCGATGCGGGTCAGCTGGTCAGCGGTAAACCCCGCAGCATAGCCCATACTATTAAGCCCCTGAGTGACAGCGGCAATCGCCTGCTCTTGCTCTTTCTGAGCTGCGATTGCCTTATATGTCAACGCTACCAGCGGAGCGGTCAGGCCGAGAGACAGCCGAGACCCCATTTTGCCAAGACGAGCGCCCATCTTCTTTAATGACCGTTCGAACCCACGCGCCCGCTTTTGGGCCAGCCCGATACCGTCATTAAATGCTGCGCTGTCCATTCCGAGGACAATGCGTAGTGATCCAATTACTGCCGCGCTCATTCGTCTATCCTCGTCATACTCTGGAATACCGACTTTATTTCTTCCCAAGGCTGGCGACGACTTTCGGCACTAGAAACCTTGGAAAACTCGGGGAATTTCTGTGGGTTATGATACCCGATCATCCCCAAATTGGCGGAAAGCCAAGCTGTCATTTCTGCCAGCGTTTGCTCCCGTGCAATTCTCTTTGTCGCGCCTCTGAGAATGATTGCGATTTCTCGCAATGTCAGCCCCCAGAATGCCGAGGGGTTAAGGCCAGCGTCAACCCACCCTTCCAAAAGGGACGCCCAATCTAGGCCGCCCCCTTCGTCTTTCCCTCACTGGTGTCCTCCGGCATAGACGCGGCAATTGCCTTCTCAATGACAGGCATAATCCCAGCTACGCCGCCCATTTTGTCCATCAAAAGACCGGCTTCTTTGGTTGTGATTTCATGGTTGTCACCGAGACCAGCCCAAAACAAAAGCCGCGCCGTTCTGATCGACATAGATTTTGCCATGCCGGTCAGAATATCGGCCAAAGGAAGGTCGGCGGCGTCCTCAAGTTCGCATAAGGCATTTGTCGAATATTGGAGCGTATATTTTTTCCCACCCGCATCGAACGTCACCGTGCCTCGTGTCGAGTTACCCATTGATTACACCCATGTCGGTTTGCCGGTGACTTTGAAGGTGAACGTGGCCACCATCTTATCGTCCATCGGCGTGGTCGCCTCGAACCCAGTCGCGAAGGCTGTGAACCCAGCAACTGTGGCGTCGGGGAATGTAATTTCGTAATAGCCGGTTACATCGGCCTCAACGTCCGAAATCATAGCCGAAGCCGCAGTTCCGCTTGGATCATACTGAAGCTCGGCAGATACCTCTCCACCGTCTCGCAACCCACCGATAAACTCGCGGTATCCACCTGTTGACCCCATATGTGTGGCGTCGATGGTGTCCCGCTTGATTGAAGGCGGTGTGATGCCGATGATCTCGCCGATTGTTGACATGACCCCGCCGGATGCTCCGGTCGAGGATCGTGTAAATGTTGCACCAAAACCGATGCCTGCTGTCGTGGTCATATCTCTGACTCCTTAGTTCCAGTTTACAATTACATCGACGCTAACGCCGAACAGTTGGGCTTCCGCCCCTGCTTTCTCGCCGGTCAAATCTCTTTCCCCGTCGATAAACAGTCCTTGGATTGTGACGCCCGAAACCGTCCCTTTATAGCCGCTCAGGGCGGTTATAATCTCCCGGGCGGCGGCCTTCGCTGTGCTGTATTTGTCGGCCCAGACGTCAATCTGGACACGACTCTTTGTATAATCTTCTGGCCCCAACATGTTGTATTCACGTGGACTGGAAATCACGCGCATATTGGCAAACGGAAACGTCGAAACGCTCTGCGGGTTAAGCATCCAATGGATACGCGAGCCACAAAGCGGCGCGTTTGCCAGCAGGTATGTGGTGAGAAATTCTTCCATTACTTTTTCGCCATCCGCTTACGATACCGCTTGACCGTTTTCACAACGTCGTCCCACGCTTTTTTCTTGATCGTCTCCAAGGCATTCCGTTTCTCGCTGTCCCAAGCTGGACGCAAATGTGGCTCTGCCGCCTGATGATCGTTGCCAAATTCTGTTTGAATTCCAGCCGGGTCACTTGGCCCGACGTAAACCTCAACCTCGCTTTCGCGCATGGACTTGCGCTGCTGATTTTTGTTCAATTTCGTCCCGATTGTATAACTGGATTTCAGGTCACCATATTTTTCGGGGGCCAGAGCGCGGGCCTTCTCCATGATCGGCTGGCCACCAGCTTTAAGCCACCGTCGTGCTGCCGCCTTTGCCGTGGATTTAGGTAATTCAGAAAGAACTTTCTCAAGTTCCTTTAGTCCCTCAACCTTGATCACTATCCCGCACCGCTGTAATTTCAATAAACCGTTTTCGACCGTCTCGAGTTTCCTTGACCCCGTGAATGTTCCAATACTTGCTTTCAAAATACAGGCGGTCTTTGGTGTCTACAGTGCGTGTTTTGGTACTTCCTCTGACTACAAAACGAGAAACCAGAGCAGAACCAAGCTGCCCACCTTCAAATTTCTCTCGATCTGAAATATCGGTTTTTCTTGCCCAAATCGTTGTGTACGGTGACCAACCATCGGCTGGCTCGTTGAAAGCATTTGTAGCGCCTTCTGTGTTCCTCTCGATGGCGATACGTCGATCAAGTTGGCCAATGCGCGCCATCAATCAGATCCAAAACCGGTGTGGTGCGATCAAGGATTCTACGGCGAATGGCATTGATACTCGCGTGGACCCAATCAACGTGTTTTCTCGATTCTCAAAAAAATCAGCGACCAGCAAAAGAACTGCTTGGCGAATCTCATAGGGAATGTCAGTTCCGGCAAGGCCGTATCCGACAAGCAGATCAACCGTCACCGCGTCAAAATCAGCCCGCGTTGTTGGCCATATTTTGAGATAGGCCGGGGCGATTTCATGCGGTTTGCACGATGTGATCAGCTGATATTCTGAGGAAGCCAAGACCGTGGAAACACCGCTTGAATTGATGTAGGTAACATTATCGATCGACTGAACCGGCCAGATAGGCAACTGGATGTGCGACGGAAACGCATTCAGCGTCAGCCGAACGGTTTGATTGATCAGCCGGACCCGCAGGCTGGTTTCAATTGTTTGTCGAGCCGCAACTATCAAGTCGCTGATCAGCGAGTCTTCGCTGGTTTCAGTGGCATCAATTCGCAAATGAATTTTCACCTCGAAGGCAGAAAATAGTTCTGCGGCGGGGCCGGTGACCGTCGTAAGAGTCACGGTTTATTTGCCGTCCGTGTAATCAGCCACACCGCGCGCAACAAAATGAGCCGATGACGCCTCGTTCATAGTGCGTTCCTGACCTTTTTTGTAGACGATTGCCTTGTCGGTACCGGCGCGGTGATCTTTCACCTCATACCGTTGATTGAATTTAATCTTGCGTTTCACTTCAGCCATTTCATTCTCCAAATGTTGAGGCCGCCGACATGATATCGACGGCCTGTTTCAGGTTTCCGCAATCAGACGATTTCGTCGACGCTGGCCAAGTCATTGGCAGAGGCTGGGCCGTAGCGCTCAAGCGATCCCAAAACTAACGCGCCAGAGTCCGATGCTGCGACGGCCGTGGTCATCGACAGACGGACATGTGTGAAGTTGTTGGTCACATCCAATTCCTCGGCAAACAGGTTGATGATGGCCTGTTTATCGGAATCAACACCCGCCTGGGTCAACTGCGTGATAGCCTTGCCGGTGATGTCTTTGACTCCAGTGCCGGCACTATCCGTCGCTTGCTGAAATTTTGCGTCCAGCGTGGCTGCTGCCCCAAGTGTGCCAGCCATGACAATGGCCATGACCGCGTTAAAGATCGACATATCGATCCAGGCTGTGGTGAGCGTACCGGCGGCATTCGCGTCCGGATCGATCACACCAATGATCGCGGTGCGATCAGAAGGAAGTATTGTCTTCATTTTGATTTCTCCTTGAAAGAAAGGGTGAGGTGCGCGGGAGGCCTTAAGCCGCCCGCATCAATCAGGCGCGCTCATCCAGCGTGATAAAATGCGATTTGGTCGCAGACCCGTTAGCCGGGTTGACTGGAGCCGACAGATGTGGCTGACCACCAAAACGGATCATCCAGCGGAAGGCTTCCATCGCATAGTCAAAGTAGAGATGCATCGAGGATGCAAACACCGGACCATTAGTGCGCCGCGCGGCATAGTAACCCTTCGGCGAAACCAGCTGCAGATCGCCTTTGTCACCAAGCGTTTTGGCGTGCTCGGAGAACCGGATCGGACGGCCCAGCAGAAAACCACCAGGCGCGCCGGTCAGACCGGACACTGGTGGTGTCCAGACCGGCTGACCACCGATCGTCAAAGTTGCCAGTTGTGGCAACGTGTCGGTGTTTGTCAGCCAGTAAGGTGTGTCGCCCGGAACCGTCAGCAGCCGTGCGTACATTTTCAGTACATTGGCCGACTCAATCGTATCCGCCGCCTGGCCTGCCTCTTTCGCCACGGAAACCAGCGCTGGCGAATTGAACCACCCCAGAGGTTGACCGGAACCAGTACCATACACAACAGAATCCGACATCTTCCAGGCCAGTGCAAGACCGGCCTTGCGGGTAATGCGATTGGCCAGACGCGGGGCATCTTCCAACAGTTCCTCGGTTGCCAGCACAAAAGAGTAAAGCTCGTGCAACGGTGTCGAGCGAGGCTCTGTTGCTAACTTTTTGGCTGTCATCTGAGTGCCTTCAGACCTCCACGCAGCCGTCACACCTGCCGAACCCCAGGGCGTCGTTTCATCGGACAGACCCTTGACCTCGCGAGCATTGGTCGGCTCAAGATCGACGTCGGACATCAGATCGTCGGTTTCGTTGATAACCTCCCAGACTTGGTCGCGGAACTGGGTTGGCACCATATAACCTTCACCCGATGCCGCCCCTCCCTCGTGAAAATTCGTCGGCGCAGCTTTGATTTGTTGCAGACGCCCGTCAGAGGCCAACCCATTTCCCGCCTGCTTCACACTGGCTGCAAATTCAGCGATGCTTTTGAAGCCGCCAGTGGTTTCAGGATTGAGGTCGTTGACCACGGTGCCGAGCGCCGGGCTGATCGCACCGATGATCCGGCGGCGATCATTGACCGCCTCGATGCCGGAAATTTCGGTCTGGGTTGCCTTGATATCGGCCTCGATCACATCAAAGGCCTCGGTCTCGGCTTCCGTCATTACGCGATCTTCGGCTTCCACTGAACCGAGGATTTTTTCGCCATCCGCTTTCAGGGTGGCGAGGCGCTGACGGAGAATGGCAAGTTTCTTCATGTTGCTGCTCCATTTTGCAAGCCGGGTTAAGGACGCACCTCGTCAGACCGCCCGGCGCGGCCATCAAGGCTTTTCAATGGTTCGTTAATTCAGATCAGGGCGAGGCGACGGCGCTCAACCCCGGCATTCCGGGCTTTACGTCCCGAGGCGCGCCGGATGGTGTCATCAATAGTTGCCACCCGGTCGGCCATGCCAAGCTTAACGGCCTCTGCCGCATGATAAACTCGGCCACCGCCAAAATGCTTGTCTGTAGCCTCGGGATCGGCGCGAACCACGGATACCGGAACGCCACGCGATTTTGCGACATCCTTGGTGAACATCTCGTAATAATGCCGGACACTGGCCTGCAGGGCAGCACGCGCTTCCGCGTTCAGAGGCTCAAACGGGTTACCCTCAACCTTGCGCGGCCCTTCATATATGAATGTCGGTGCGATCCCTTCGGCCTCAAGCCGCTTGGAAATATCCTCGTGCAGCATATAAACGCCGATCGATCCAACCATACCCGACGGTGTGACCACCAACTCGTCGGCCGCGCTGGCCAACCAGTATGCCGCCGAGGCCGCCATGGTGTTGGCAACGGCGATGATCGGGCGGTCCGCGCGCTTCGCGGCGTGAATCATTGCAACCGTTTCCGGCACCAGATCAACTTGCCCGCCGGGCGAATCCACATCCAAAATGATCGCCTTGGTGTTTGGATCAGCCGCGGCTTCGCGGAAATTCTTTTGAAACGCCTCCAGCGATACTGCGCCGGGCCCGGAGATATCATCGAGCTGGGCGGTGCGGGGCAGGATCGCACCGTGGATCCGCAGCACCCTGATTGTTCCAACCGTCGAGGAACCCTCGGCTGCCTTCGGGCGGTCTGGAAAAGCCGGTTCAGAACGCGGGCCGTGCGCAGCCCGGAATTCCAGCATCGCGACAATCTGTTCAGCCTTGCGTGGCTCAATAAACCAGGCCGTTGACGAGAATGCTCTCAGGATGCGGGTGATTTCATGCGACATTGCGGACAACCTCCAGGTTCGGGCGACCACCATTGCTGGCAACCGTCTCGCGCAGGAAGCTGATCGCGGCCTGCTTGTTTTTTTGATTTGAATTTCGCGGCATTCCAGCCGGAGCCATGTTCAAGGGCTCAATATAACGATTACCCGTGACACCGATTCCGTTCATATTTTCAAGGCGGCGTATTTCGTTGACGCTGAGCCAGCCCCATTGGCGACCTTGGGCATAAGCCTCATATCGGCTTTTCAGATCCCCACGCAAAAGGCTGGCCACGTTGAATTCGAAATAATACTTGTTCGGAAACAAGATCAGTTCCTTGTTGGCGCTGTTCTCAATCAGCTCAAGCCAGGGTGTCAACGTGTCGACCACAAACTCCAGTGATTGCTGCTCGATATTTGAGAAGGTTGCCCTGTCCAGGATGCCAACCTTGTGCGGAGGAATGCGCCAGAGCCGGGAACAATCCAATGCAATCTCGCGGCGAGTTTCCAGAAATTGAGATTCCTCCTGAGTGACACCCAGCCGTTCAATGCCGATGTCATGTTCCAAAATACCCGGCTTGTGTCGGTTATTTCCCGTAACCCAACGGGTGAAACTGTTCAGGAAGTTTAACTTGGATTCTTCGTCCTTGAATTTCGAGGCATATTTCAGAACAAACGGCGGTGTCGCATCATTCTTGAAAAATGCCGCGGCATAATCTTGAACAGCAATTGCCGCTCCGATTGCATCCCGTCCCTCCATAATGGTTGATGTGCCGATCAAATTGCTGATCAGTGGCGGAACGCGCACATGCCAGATTTCTCCGGTCAGCAAAACCCGCTCAGGCATTCCCGGCTCGCGTATTCTGAAACGCCGGTCCCGATTTGGCAAGCGTTCGACCGTCACGTGCTTGGGCTCGATCCTCCAAAGATAATGAATCTGACCGCGTGTTCCCGGCTTGATCTCCGCAAAGAAATTGCCCTCTGTGGCCAAGTCGTCAACCAGGCTGGCGAAGAACTCAAAAGGCGTCATTTCCGGATTGGGATCATTGAATACTGCCGTCAGCGGGTGATCGCGGCGAACTTTTGTTTCGCCCGAAGAAATCCGCTCAAATATTCCCCACGATAATCCGGCAACGCTATGAGAAAGCACCTGAAGGCAGTCGCGGACCACAGGAATCCGCCGCGCTCGCTCGATCGTAACATCCACGCCCGCCGCAACAGGACTTGATACTGGTCGATACCAGAAGCTATCAGACGGGTCTCTGCTGCTTGGTGCGGTAACATCACTGCCAAACACCCGGTTCCATAAGGTCATGCGCTCATCCTATAATCATCACCAATGGTCAGAATACCACCTGCACCATCCGCAACCGGGTTCCAGCTCATCAGTTGCACCGCGTCAAACATCGCCATCAGCGGATCGATCTTGGCCGTTCCACTCTGCGCTTTGGTCACAATAACCGCGTTTCCGCGCGCTTCGGTTTTGGCGTTGCTGACACACCAAGTCATCAACCTCTGACCACAATGCACCATGGTGCCATTTTTCAATTTCACCGGTGATGTTTTGATTGCAGCGTTCAACTTATAGCCTTGGCTGATCGATCGAATATCCTCGATCCTGAAACCGGCTTCGATCAGGGCGTCGATAATCGACCCCACACCCTCCGGGTCCATGCCAATCCCATCTTCTTCCGGCAACACACCAGCCTCGCGCAATTGAACGCAGACCTCGACAATTTCAGGGTTGGCTTCCTCTTCTATATTGTCGACCAGAACCAGCTCTCCGGCTTTTTCCAGTTCCAGAAGCTCGGGTGCAATTGATTTACGCAGTTCAAGAATATCCCGATCGGCGAACGCTTTTGACCATAATTGCCAAATTTTACTCTCTGCATGGCGA
Organism: Alphaproteobacteria bacterium; assembly: GCA_013151335.1. GTDB lineage: Bacteria > Pseudomonadota > Alphaproteobacteria > Rhodobacterales > Rhodobacteraceae > UBA5972. The sequence continues at coordinate 13,284 of JAADIJ010000053.1, forward strand.
CCCAGCACCGCGAGACCCAGCAAGTCATCGAGGCCTCCACCATCGACGCCGACCACGCAAACCTCGGATGTTTCGATGATATCGCTTAGGCCCATTTTCCGCGCGCCCTTGAGCCAGTAATCTGCCCCCACCCAGCGTCCGGTATTGAGACCGATGCCGATCTCAACATTCAGATGCTGCGAGGCAAACAGGGCAACAGCTTCCGGGCCATCACGATCGGCCTCTATCAGTTTGTCGCGGAGATAATCCAGCGAGACGGAACGATCGAGGTTTGGATTGACCAGCGCCCATGTTTTTTCGTCACGCCAGTCTTCAGCCTCTGCCATTTTCTTTGGCAATTCGTACATCACGGCCAGCAGCGGCAGTTTCACCTTGCCATCACGCACATCCCGAGCGCGCTGCAGTTCCTTTTCAAACTGGCCTGAAGGCCGATCCTTGGACTGCGTAGTGATCTGCAGCATGAAACCTTCCGGCCTGGACGCCAACCCGCCGCGCAGTTCCATATAGATATCGGCCGCTTTATGCTTTTTGGCCAGCACGTGCGTTTCGTCGACCAGAATATAGGCCGCTTTGGAGCCAGTCACGACATCACCGTCAGCTGACAGGATCATGATCACCGCCTCGGTGTGCTGATGCGTGATTTCCTTGATGTGGTTTTGCACCTTGAATAAAATGCTCAGCTCGTCATCGAGCGCGATAATCCCTTTTGCCTGCTTGAATGCAATATTGGCGATTTTCTGTGTCGGCGCGATCAGCAGCAGCTCGGCCTGCGGGCGCTCATTCAGAATGGCTGCTGTCAGGATGATTGCCGCTGCAATCGCAGATTTTCCATTTTTCTTAGGCACCAGCAAAAAGAACTCGCGCAACATGCGCCGTCTGGTCTGCGGATCATAGCTGCCAAAGATGACCCGGACAAAATCAAACACCCAGGCCTCGCAGACCTCACCGTAGGTTGGCGTTCCAATCAAATCAGGCACCCGCAGCCGCTTGAAAATGCGCAACGCCTTTTCCGCGACCTGCTCAAACAACGGCAAATCAGGGATCATGGACCGGCCCTGTTTGATGCGATCCTCCCAGTCCGGAACGGCTGTGCTCCAGGCCGGATCACGTTGAAACTCCACGGCTTCGTCCATCAGTGGTAATTTCCAGGTCTCAGATCAGACCCCCAGATACCGGTATCGCCACCTTCTGCCAGATCAGCGGCCTTGCGACGCGCCATTTCCTTTTTGCCAAGTTTTTCTTCCGGCGCTTCCTCTGGCCGAGCGCGCATCCGCGCTGCCGCCAGCATCATGTCGTTTTTCTCGACCATCTGGTTGAGCAGGCGTTGTGCACCGACATTTCCTTTGTCGGCTTGCTCGACGACTTTTTCAAATCTCCAAGCGTCCAGCCGGTCACGCTGGATGTCGCGACGCTTCAGTTCTGAAAAATAATACTTCCTCAGCGTCGGCAGTGAACAATGAATCGCATGCGCAATCCGCTCATTTGACCAGCCAAGAGCCTCTAACATCATGACTTTATTGGCTATTTTCTGCGAGAACCGATGTGCAGGCCGCCCACGTCGCCCACTAGGCAAACGGCAAGGGTCACCAAACAGGTCGGTTTCATCGGTCATCAGAAAAAAAATCTCCGTATGATGGTTATGCGGGTCTAGAGAAGCATGGGTTGGCAGGGATTAGACCCGCCCCCCTTAGGTTTATCAGCCAACGAGTCCGCTGCGCTCCAGACGCTGCTTTTCGCTATCGTGATATTCTTTCGAGACCGTTTGCAGATTTGCTGATGTCCCAGAACAGGTCCGGGTCACCTCGATGTGGTATCTTGTGGTCAACTACCGGACTGGTGGCTGAAGGGTATCTGCCTATTACGAGCACGCCGGTGCACTGGCATTTGTATCCATCGCGCCGCAGCACCTCATGGCGCAGTCGTTGCCAGCGTGCAGTCTTGTACCACGCGCGCCAAAACTGAGAGGCATCGCGGTTCTGCGTGCGATCCTGCTCGCTGTCGTTTTGGCGCGCGAGGCGGTTTGGTATTTTGCGCAACCTTGATGGCAATGCCTTTAGACGTCCGACGATACAATCCTCTTGCCTCTTCAATCTTGGTTGCATCTAGCGGGGCTGGAACCGGTGGCTTCATGGTTATGAGCCATGTGATCTACCAAACTGCTTTACCCTGATATGATTGTCCCAATGAAAACGCCCAGTCGGTATGAACCGCTGGGCATAATTCTTGATGATGACACATGTGTTACATCCGGTGGAACTAAGCGTCAACCTTTATCTTGTAGGTCGCGCACCTAACACATCATCATACGGTCTAGGATGCCACATAAAGCGCCTTGAAGGGATTTTCTGTTTTTCCCAGCAATCGACCACTTAAACCTCGCCAAAACGGCGCTTAGGTCCATATCGCCGAGACAAACCAAGTTCACCAATGCCCAATCGGTGATGATATGGTTTGATCCGCGAACCGATGGTCGAACACGCCGAACCACTAGGCTGGTGCCCTGGCCGATCGCACGGTGAAACCGCTTTAGGCGGTCGCTGTCACGAATATAGGCGTCCATGAAATCGACCCGACCTTGCTGTCCCGAGCCAACCTGAAACACATTGGAGCACTTTATCCCAGCAGCCATGCACTTTTCTGTCAGCGATCGATAGTCGCGCGCGCAACCTATCTGATTACGGTTGAATGGTGGCTGGCCTTTGTGTTTGGCCGACTGGTCAACCATCTTGTCAAACACGTCTTTTTGCCGCATGGCAGATCGCCCGCGAAAGCCCAGCTCAACCGCCTTATAGCCGTCCTCACCATCTGGAAGTAGAACCGTCGGCACAAACGGCACCACTGGGCCGCGGGCCGGGGCAACCTTGACCACATCCAAGCCGCAGATATCAGGTGCTGTTCCATAGGCCTTCACATCCCTAATACTGCCCAGCTCTAGCTGATCGCATTTTGCCTGCCCAATTAGCTGATCTGCTGGTTTTTCTTGTTTTTGCGCCATTGCTGCATCTCTCAATTCTATATGTTGTGTAGTCTGATCGCCTGTAATCAACATATTGTTTCTCTCGTTTTTTATTGGGAAGGTAGGGAGGATAAAGAAAGTCGCCATATTCACCCTCCCAATTATCGCAGCCTCTTATCTTACTGTTTACATTTGCTTTTTTTACTTTCTTGGGAAGGAGGGGAAGGTAGGGAAGATAAATAGAATACTTACCTAAATAAATTGTGGTCTCACATTAGAAAACAAATCCTTTACACGCGTGGCCCAATCACCCTCCCTACATTCCCCACCTTCCCACTTAGACCTTCAAGCTTTTGATTAGCTTATATTTTCCCCTAACCCCTTTAATCATTTTACCCTCCCGTTTTTTGGTATCTACCTTCCCTTCACTCCCGAAAGTCATCCTCAAAGGGGTGCGGGGAAGACGAAGTGTTCGACGCCGAAACACCTATCGGTCGGCCATTCTGATCTTTTGGTGCGTCTTTGAACCGTCGATGGAAGGCGTCAGTTAGCTTTAGGCCGGTGTATTGCGACAGCGATGACTTGCCCTTATCAAATTGCTTCCTGGTTTCCGGGTGTTTCCACTGGCGCGATTTCATTGCTATTTGCTTTGCAAATGTGGTCGGTTTCCAGGTGGTATAGCCGCGCTCCAGCAAATAGTAGTTAAATGCATCGCCCAGTTCCTTGGACAGAATGGCGTCCGAATGATTGCCGGTAATGGTGCAACAAGTGGTTAGAAAATTACTAATCGGGTCACTTTCTTCGCGGTATTCCTTTGTGGCAGATAGGATTTGTTCAGGCGGGGCCAACCCGCCTTCAAGATAGTCCAGCAAGCCCTCACACATCCAATTGAAGATGCCATCACGTTCGGCCCAAAGTTTTTCGCCAAATTGTTCGTCGCGCTCATTTTCTGGGATTTGTACATCAAACGGTACCAACATTACGCGCCGCCAAATCCCGTCATCCGTACCCCGAATTTCCGGCTTATAATTACCGGAGAGCGTCAGCTTGAATATCGCATCCATGTTGATCTGGTCGCCATAGTTTGGGCGTACCGGGATTGGCTCACCACCAGTCAGTTGCTTGATCAAAGCTTCCTGCAGCTTTTCACCTTGTTCCGCTTCCGACGCGCGTACTAAACGCGCGCCTAATAACGGGATTAAGTCCGGTGTGGCTTCCGCCCCTGATCGACGATTGGAGCCAGTCAGGCTCTCAATCTTCAGAGACGCGGCATATCCGGCCATAATGCGGCACATTAGGTCCACCAAAACCGATTTTCCATTAGCGCCGCTACCAAAATAGAATGCCAACTTCTGGATTTTCAGACCAGTCATTGACAATCCATGCCAGCGTTTGAGAAATTCGCGCATTTCGCGATCTGGCTGTATTCGTTCCAGAAAACTGTGAAACAAAGGCGCTTCCGCACGGGAATCATAAGTGACCGGCATTATTTTGGTCAGCTTTTGATCGCGCTGATGATCCAGCAATCGGCAATCTGCCGTCTTTCCGCCGCCTTCGTTTCGCGCATCGACAACCGAAAACCGTAACAATCCAGATTTTGTGTTGATTTCCAGCGGGTGCGCATCCAGGTCTTCAAAAGGCACAGCTAAATCAGTTGTGCTTTCGGTCATCATATGCCCGATCGGGCCATTGTTGCCTGCATTTTTTGCATGGGTCAAACGGCGACCAATCATCGTTTCATGGGTTTTAACGATTCCCTCGATCGTCTTCATACGCATACGCAAAGTTGATAATTCGGCATCATGACCTTCTGCCCGGTCACAATCCTGCAATCCTTCCAGTTCGGTTTCGCGATCTCGCAAGCGCCGCTTTTCTTCCAGCAGCTTGCGCTCGCGCTTGGTCGGCTGGATATAGTCGGTTTCCTTCTCAATCAGCGCCCAAATTTTCTGCGCCTTGGCCCTGACTGCGATACCGCCAGATGTAATTCCATTTTTGGAATTCAAAGGCGGGTCAAATTCCCAGACCTTCCCACTCCACACGTGCCACCCAACACGCGGCACAAACATTAAGTCCCTGCCAAAATGGATAACAAAACGCTGTCCATTGCCATAGTCGTTCAGCGGCTGTGCAGCCGCGCGCATAAATGGATCATGAGGATCATCAACCGGCGGTGCGGGCGGCGGGCCATCAGGAGGGGTGCGGGGAGGCTCGGTCGCATCCTCGGGAGCTTCCAGATTCTCATCCGGCGCGATATCCTCGGCAGATTCAAAAGCCTTTTTCACGTCCTTGATGTTGTCACTCATGAGCTACCGCCATTCACCAGAACATCGTTGAGATCAACACCTTCGCCTGCCTGGACAATCTGCCCTCGCAGGCCCGGGCGGATTGCCATTGCGCGCTTCAATCCACATTCCAGCTTGGCGCGGGTCATTTTTGGCTCGCTGTCACCATCCATGATAAACACCAAATGCTTAACCCAAGCGGGCGGCACGAATGCCCGGCGATCACTCATGAGCGGCAGGCCGGTATATCGCTGGCCTTTGATCCTCTGCATAAGGCCGGACATATTGCCAAGATCGATCCCAGCCCAATAGGCGGCGTTTTCAAATGGCGCCGCCACCATCGCGGTCAGCGTCGTTTCGATACCCTCGCCCATGACCAAAGTATCAGGCGCATTTGGCATAAACAGCCGGATCGCACCTGACTTCTTGGATCCACGCACCAATTTCGCGCTCAAAACCTCGCCATTGTGCTCAATCACCGCTTTGCCGTTTTTTTGGCTTGGATCGAGCCACGTTTGGTGCACTGCGGCACCACGATTATCCGGGCTTTGAATCAGTGCGATCATTGCCGGGCCTCGATGCGCAGTCACGAAAGCGCCGTCGATTTTCTTGACATATGGGTGATCG
>JAADIJ010000001.1 GCA_013151335.1 Alphaproteobacteria bacterium
AACGCTCGAAAGGCTGCCTGACGCGCGACGGGATGCTGCACATGATATTCAAACTCGGCCAATGCGCCGAAAAGAAATGGAGACGATTACGAGGGTTTGATTTCTTGGCCAAGGTCATCACAGGGATCAAGTTCAAAGACGGAGTTGAAGTGACAGAACCCAACCAGGCCGCCGCTTGATCATGATCGCTCAAATACCAGATTTGACGGGGCGGTAAAAAGTCGATTCCGTTTTGGGGCTTTTTGTTCTATAATTCATCATGTTTACCTTACGTGACCGACGGACCGGAGACTTGTTTGATCGCTGGTCCGATCTCGGGGAAAAGCGGCGGCGATTACTGGAGCGATCCTGGGCCGGAGTTTTTCGCAAGCACCTTCTTGAAAACCTGCCGGTAGACGAGCTTTCGCATCATCTTGATGATCGACTGGGTCGGCCATCGAAGGATTTGCATGTTGTCATCGGGGTTCTGATTTTGCAGCAACTGCACGATCTGAGCGACAGGGCGACGGTCGAGGCCCTGGCTTTCAATATGGCGTGGCATTATGCTCTGGGCGTGCAAAGTGAAGCGGATGCCTATTTCTGTGAGAAAACCCTACGGAATTATCGTCGCCTGTTCATCGCCCAAGGTCTTGATGAACTGCTGTTTCAGCGCCTGACGGATCGGCTGGTGCGGGCGTTTGATGTTGATACCAGCCGCCAGCGCATGGATTCGACTGCCCTTCGTTCAGCCATGCGTTCGCTGACGCGCCTTGGTATAGTTGTCGAGACGATTTCGAAATTCGTGCGCGAGCTCAAGCGATCCGACCCTGCCCTGCACAGTCGGATCGACGCGGATATGATCCGCCGTTATGTCGATTGTGAAGGGGATGGCGCTTTTGCCAATACATCTCCGAGTGTTTCCCGGCGGCGTCTTCTTGAGGCGGGTCAGGATCTTCTGGCCTTGGCCTTGCAATTTCGGGGCACGGCGGCAGAGCAGCTTTCAAGCTTTGCTATTCTGGAGCGGGTTTTGCGCGACCAGTTTGACGTTGTTGAGGACGGTTCCGGCAAGCTTGCCACCCCGATCGCGATTGTACGCAAACCTGCGGATGTGCCGTGTGACACTGTTGGCAATCCCGCTGACCCGGACTCCAGCTTTAACGCCCATAAGGGCCAGGGGTATATGGCACAAATCGTGGAAACTTGGTGCGATGATGACCCTGATGGCAAGGGGAATGACACCGCAAACGTCTCTTCCCCCGATTTGATCACCCATGTCGAGGTCCACAAGATGACGGTGCATGATGGCCATCGGGTTGAAGACGCAATGGCGGGGCTCGAGACGCGCAATCTGAAACCAGCGATGCTGCTGGGGGATTCCCATTACGGGGCCGGTGAGACCAAGGCAATGATGCGGACCCGAGAAATTGACCTGGTGGCACCAATGCCCCCGGCGAAAGGGGCGCTCTCGGGGCGGCTGACACTGGAGGATTTTGCTCTCGATGCATCTGGTCTGGTGTTGCGTTGTCCCAACGATATCAAGCCGACATCAACTTCGGCATCCAGGGTCCGCCTTCAGGCCCGCTTTGACCTTTCCGACTGTCGGCGCTGCCCCGACATGCTGCGATGCCCGGTACAAGCTGACAAATACGACGGCAGTTTCGCCCGGTTCCAATACACGCCGGTGCGGGTCGCCAACCGAAAGCGCCGGCTCTATGAGCAAAGCAAGGCGTTCCTCGATATTTATCGATGGCGCGCCGGCATCGAGGCAACCATGTCCCGTCTGAAACACCAGATGAACCTGGCAAACTTGCGCGTCCGTGGCATGCCAGCCATGCGCTATGTCGTTCATTTAAGGGCCCTTGGGCTCAATATCCACCGATGCGCCAGAGTTGGGCAGGGGATATAGGCAAGAGGACAGAGACACCAAGCTTTTGCCCCGCGATATCAACAGTCAGACTCTGTTTCATCTGGCTTTTCGGAAGAAAAGCAGGCCCCTAAGAAAAATCACAAGCGACTTTTTACCGCCCCGTCCAGATTTGACAATATCTCTTCACGTTCGTATCCTTTACCAGATACGGGCAGTTTATTTGGGCATGGGCCCCAGAGCAATGATGGATTAGGACTGATCCAAATCCTCATAATACACCAACGCTGGTAGATTCCGTCTTTGGTGAACAATCCTTAATATGACTGGATCGTCGTTTGCCTTTTCAATCGCCATATAGAAAATGACGTGTCTTTCGTAATTTCGTGAAAGCATCCCGTCGTAAAACAAATCGCGATTTCGGCCTCGGTTTGGATCGGTTTGAATAGATTCAAACGTAGCAATCATTCCTTGGTAATATTTCAACCACTGGTCACGCCCCCAAGATTCAACCGTGTAACGACGAATATCTTCGAGGTCTTGTAGCGCAAGATCGGAAAGCTTGAGTGCCATAATCGTTCAGCTAAGACGTGAACGCATCAGGTTCAAAGGTCTTTGGATCAAATTCGGAATACTTCCCTTTCTCAGTTTCAAGCACCGCTTTTTCCAGGTCGGATTTCAGGCTGTAAAACTGTCGAGCGCCTTCTTTTTCCATCAGCAATCGAATACCCGCGCGCACCACTTCGCTCGTGTTTGCATAAGCTCCAGATTGAATCTGGCCCTGCACATATTCTTGCATCGGATCGGTCAAATGTACGTTTGGCATAGTGTCCTCCATATGCTCAATAGTATCAGATACTGCCATAAAATGTCAAAATGAAACCTGCGGCATTGGTCATGTGCTTAAAATAACATTTCACGAATATTGATCTAAAACCCGCTACATGATCGAGCCTATTATGGTTACCTGAAATGGTTTGGTGCCAGCGGTTGCGTCGTCTTTCACCGCCCCGAAAGATGCCGTCGGGTCGGGCCGCTCACGTGCATTTGTCGCTGACATAGCCGTTGTCGCCAACGATTGCCCAGTCATCCTCGTGGATCATGATCGTCGGTTAGTCGCCTTCAGATTTTGCTGCGTCGACCTCGTCAGCCTTTCGGTTGGCATCTTTTTCGGCCTGCAAAATCGCGTCTACCTGCACCCAGAATGCCGCCTCGAACTCGGAGTTCTTAAAGCTGATCGGAAGGGTGTCGCCGTCCTTGGTTGACCACAGGCCGGGATTGTCGCGCAGCATTGCCAGCAGCCCCGACCACCCTTGGAAGTAGCGTCGATCCGCCTGCATCTTGCGCACGATCTGGGTGGCCCCTGCGGCCTCCAGACTGCTGTCCATCAGTTCAAAAGCGCGGATTTGCTGCGTGTCGTCCAGCCCTTTGTTACGCGCTTCATAAACCGCCAGAACAGGGGCCGCGCGCAAGATTGCGACCATATCGGTCGTTGCTCCGATATAGGCATCGAGATCTTTAAGGCGCGTGGTCAGGTCAGAGGTGCTGTTGATGGAGGCAAGATCAACGGCCGCGTCGGCGCCGCTCTGTGTGTCCTTCTGGACCTTACCATAGTTGTTTACCTCTGCCATTATCACAGGAACAATCGAGGCCAAATCTTCGGAAACCTGAGCGGAGTTGCTTTGCTGCGCCCGTCCCGCAGAAGATGCGGTCAGAAAAATTGCTGCGGTGAAAACCACCTGTTGAACCGTTTTGTGCATCTCGTATCCTCCATTACTTAACTATTGGCATCCCGACGAGGCCAGCGCCTCATTTAGCGCTTTGCGCGCGGCACCGAACTGAAAAAAGCCCCGACTGTCAACGACGCGGGTGGTCTGGTCGATCAGCGCTGCATCGCCGTCTTCGACCGTGGTAAACTCGATCCCATCGCCGGTGCGATAAGTGTATGATGTTAGACGCGGTTTGTCGCCTGAAGCGATCCGCGCTGACAGAGCGGTCAACAGGGTGCATGGCTGGTTTGTGAGGGCAGGTTCCGCCGCGGGAGCATTTGCGGAGGGGGTCTGGCGGGCAGGCGCGCTTGATATCTCCTCTGAGGTCAAATTCGCCAGCGCAATTTGGGGCAGGAACATAAGCACCTCGATGGTGTTGGAGTCCGCGCGCAAACGCCACAGCGTCGCCGTCGGGCTGCCTGCGATCTGCAAGCGGGCACCAAGGGTTACGCCGTTCATGGACGGCTGCACCGTCACCGGGCCATTTGCGTTTAACCACAGCGCATCGCGCAGGGTTTTTGCCGCCAAAACCACCCCGGTCGGGCCTGCTTGCAAGTTTGGGATCGTCAGCCCAAGTGACACCATATCCCCGCTTGTTGCGGACCATAAAACATCTGACGCGCTCGTCAGCGGTTTGAGCAGAGCCTTAACATCCGCAATCACCGTATCTGGGGTGGCCTGATCCTCGGCCTGCGCATTGGCAGGCAGGGCCGGGGCCAGAATTCCCAGCCACATCGCCAGAAAAATGCGCGCTGCTCCGGTCATCTTGCAGCTTTCGGCAAATACCGAGCTTTTAAATTCTTGACGTTGCTTTCATCCGCCAGAGCCACCAGCTCGGCGCTGGCCCATGCCCCCAAAGTTGCCAGCGACCGGATGGTTTTCACATAGCTTTTCTCAAGACCGTAATAGTCATAAAACTCCATTTTCTTTTCAATATCGAGCTGAAGCTTTGCCACCCCCTTTTCCAAGGTGCCAAGCGGAAGGGCAAGATGCCGTTTGGCAGATTTCTTCGCTGAGGACAGACGTCCCTTCATAAGCGAGTTGGAGGTGCTGATTTCGCCGCGTATTTTCGTCGCTTCGTTGATATTGGTGGCGTTTTTGACAAGTACAGCCTTGGCCGCCTGAACATGCGCGCGTGTGGCGGCGTCAACGGCGGGATTGTTGGTAATGGTTTCCAGAGAACGCTGATAATCCTCCAGCGGGCGGCCAATCAGCCCCAGCATATAGTCGTTAAAGGCGATGTCGCCCTCGATGTCCTTCAGGCCGGGATAGATACTGCTGCCAAAAGCATTGCCAGGGCGCTCCTTATCCAGCCGGTCGCGCAGACGGTAAAAGGAAATGCTCAAACGCCGGAACAGGGCAGTGTGGCGTTTTTCGTCATCGGTGAAAGCAAGGCGCGCGCGGGTCCAGAGGTTGGAGGCCAATCGGCTGACCGTACCTGCCGGGTTGAGCACAAGCTGCGTTGACGCCAGCAATAGCCTGTTGGCGACGGAAGTTCCTCCATGTTCAGCCATCCACGCGTCCAGCCCCTTGTCGCCGTAGGACAGATAAGACAGCGCTGACTCAAGTGATCCGCTTTCGGGCGCATCAGGCGCGGCCCGGCGCAGGGCAATCAGGGCCTGTCGACCGCTTGGGGTGTTGGCAACCTTCCAAGGGTCAGCATTGGGGCCAAATAACAGTTTGGCATTCTCCACCAGATTGGGCGCGATCAGGCCAACCCCGTAGCCCGCTGTTTTCAGTGCAGAGCCACCGGGCGCGGTGGCATTGGACGCCGCACGCAGAGCCGATTTGGCCGGAGCGCTGCCCGCAAACGCACGGCGTGCGCGGCTGATAGAGCGGGTGGGCGTGGTTGCAAGGGGTTTGAGCGCCTCGGAATTTTGCAACTGTTGCAGGGCCTTGATCTGCTCGGGCGATGCACCGAAATATTGCTTGAGAACTTCAGGTGACAGACGGGATTTGGTGAATTGGCGGCCCAGATTGCGCGCAGAACTTTCCGCCAGCGAGCGGCCGGTTCCGGTGGCGTTGCTGGCCTGATCCGCATTCTTGACCCAGTTTGACATGATATTTTCCATCTGGCTGCGCAGCGCATTTCGCGCAGAGCTGTTGCTGGCGGCGGGCAACTTCACCCCCTTCAGAAATTTCGCCAGCACCGGATCCTGCGCTGCTGATCCCGCCAGTTTGGGGTATTTCAGCATCACGGCCTTTTTCGCCGCCAGCAACTCGGTTGGTTTCAGGGCGGATTTCCCGAATTCTTCGGCAATCATAACCATGCGCACTTCGGGCGCGTATTTGCTCAATACCGGCGATAAATAGGATTGCTGCGCGAGTGCTGCCGCCTTGGGCTCCATGATCGCGCGCCCGAATGCGCCGCGTGCGAAATATTTGGCAAGTTTATCGACGGTATTTTCGCCGTGGTAGTGAAAGAAAGTCGCCATTTCGGTGACAATGTCCTGACCATCCGCCGCACTCAAGGTGAAGGCTTTGTTCAAATATCCGGCTTTTGAAGCTTCAAGCCCGCCTTCGGCAACCCGGAACGCCGGATTGCCGGTGCCGTTCTGCATCAAGTCCACCAACTTTTTGCCGCCCACGGATATAAACCCGTCATTCTCAAAAACGTCGGTAATCCGCCAAACCGGCAGCTTACCTTCCAGCACGTCCCGCATGGCCGGAGCGCCAGCGGCGGCGCTTATCTGCCGGGTAATCGCCGGATTTGCACGTGCGGAACTCGGAAGCTCTTTTATGATGTCCTGCGCAGAAACGCCGCGTCGCAGCATGTTGTTGATCCGCAGCTCGGGCTTTAACCCAAACTTCGCCTTCATCACCGCCTTATCCGCATCACTGAACCCCGACAGGGTTTTGCCAAAGCCAGCCATCAGGTCTTCGCGCGTTGACACGCTGGGGCTGCCACGAAAATACATGTTGTCATAAGCAATGGCCGGCACCCCGCCCGACAATTTGGTGAAATTCGCGTCAATGCCATCCAGTATTTTCTGCTCGGCGATCCAGGTGCGCGCGGCCTCGGGGTTGGAAAGATCCTTGAGGCTTGTGCCCGGTGGATGGCCCAGACGCTCCAAGTACCCCGCCACCTCTTTTTGTGACATGTCGGAGATGGTTTTTTCCACCGTCTTGGGAGGGACATAAATGCTGACATCATAGTCGTTTTTGATGAATGACCAATCTTTGGGCAGCTCTCCGTTCTTGGCAAGAAACCGATCAATATCCGCACCAGAGCCCACGGACTTGAAGTCAAAATCACCCACGTCTTTAGCCGTGTTGCGCATGGCGTCGCGAATAAAGCCCAGCACCTTGTCGCGCTCGGCCGGATCGGTCGCGGCTTTTAGCACCTTCTTGATCTGATCCTTGGTCAGATTTTGACCCATCAGCCCTTTAACGTATTTTCGCAACTTTTCAGCGGTTTGGGCCTCATCCCCCCACAAGGCTCCCGCGCCTTTCATGTCGCTGACCGCGTCATCGACCAGCTTGGAAACGCTCTTTGGCAAGGAGTTTTCCAGCGTTTTAGCTATTTTCGAGCCTTCAGCCGCATTTTTGAGCGCGTCATCAGCCGCGCTGGCAATACCTTTTTCCAGATTTTCAGCATCAGCGATCTTGCCCTTGGCCTTGAAACGCCCCTTGACCAGTTTTCCCAGATTATAAAGCGCGACCAACTCGTCTGCGGTGTCGCTGGCGCGTATCAAGGCCTCAAGCAAGACCGGACCCTCCTGACTAGCCTCCAGAATATTCAGGGCAACCGAGGTTGAGGTGTCGGATATCTCTTTCAAGCCCTGCGCCCGTGTCATCCACCATTTGTCAAGTTTCACCCCGGAAGCCGCGATATCTGCGCGAAGTCTTTGTTCTGAGTCCGTGAACTGCGTCTGACGCCTTGTCATTTCGGTCAAGAGCTCACTTTCCACATCGGCAGCGAGACAATCGACGTAAAACTTGTCGGCAGCGTTGAGCGTGTCGCGGGTGCGTTTGATTTCGGTCTCAACCCCGGCGACAGAGCCACGATAGCGATTGCCCGCTCCAAAATAGGTTTTCACGATGATCTTTGCGGTATCAATGATCACCTTATGACGCTGTTTAGCGGTGGTGGCCGCAAGTGCGTCAAGCTTTGCGAACCTTGCAGCTTCCTGCTCCAGCGCCAGAAACGCGGCGGCGGATAGAACAAGCTTTTTGTTGCGCGCGGACTTGTTGAACGAGAATGACGAGGATTTGCGGCGCTGCATAAAATACGACCGCTCAGAAGCACTCAACCCACTGGAAAACCGCAACGGATTAAGTTGCAGAACCGAGCCACCGGATGGGTGTAGTGACGCCGAATATTCGGCGAAATTTTTTGCCATTCTCCTGAATACCGGATCATCTGACGAGATATAGCCATAGTTAACCGCGTTTGACGGCGCTCCCGGCAGCAGCGGCGTGGGCAGATTAGCCATCATCTCTTCCGGCTTGAAAACTGTTACCAGCTTGGAGATGTCTACTCTGATATCGGCGGTAAGACTGCTGATATCCTTGTCGCTGGCGGTGCTTAACGGTGGCAGGGTTTGGAGGAGCTTCAGGCCCTTGAGATTGTCTTTCACGACCTGTTGCGCGCTGGTCAGCCCATTTGATGCGGGGTTTGCCTTGGCCAGCCAGTCGCCCACGCGTCCGGCGGCAAAGCCACTTTGCGCATTCATCACCAACTGCCACGCTGAGGCCAGCGAATCTTGCGTGACATCATAGTTGTTTTTTCCTTTGGCTGCTGCTCGCGCACGTCTCCAGAGGGTTTCGGTGTCGGCCTTCCATTTTGCCAGCGCTGCGGTATCGATGGGGTCACCCACGCTCAGAGGGGTCCACAGGCGAAGGTTTTGGTCCGCTTCATCGGCGAAATTGCGCAGCGCCCGGCGCAATAACACAAGCGATAACAGCCGAGTTTGCAATTTGACGACCTTCAGGCGCTCGACCTCGGGATTGCACTGATTCTCAAGCGTTACAAAAGCACCCCGTAAACTGTTGGGAACAAATACGCTGATCTTCTGTGCCTCCATCCATTCAGGCAAAATCCCCATGCCATCGGGGAAATCACGCAGGGTCAACACGCCGGTGTCATTGCCGGTTTCGATCAGGGTGACATCTATAGCGCGGTCTTTTTGCTCGTCGGGATATATTTGGGCCGCCACTTGATCAGGGACGCCCGGGCATTTGTCGCCGGATAGTGCGGCGTTCAGCCGCATATCGTCACCTGCCATCATGGAGCTGACCTGTTTGCCCTGTTCATCGGTGAATTGAATGGATCTGATCTTAACATCGCGGCGTTTCATGACGATCCCGACGGTGATTAGGTTCACCTCGTCGCCTTTGAAGTTGAGCGCCTGACGGGTTCCCTCCAGCCGGCCAGGGGCGGTTTCTTTCACGCTGAATATCTGGACCGGATATTGGCCGCCAAATTTCTGTACACCCGCCCGGATTTTGCTGCCGTCAGGCCCCGAGGTTGCCTCATCGCGGTCGGGGTTGGTCCAATTGGAGCTGCCAAGCAGCGAAGCGACCGTCGGCCGATAGGTCATTGCCAATGATTTCCCGCTGACCGATCCGGTGAAATCTCCGTAGCTGACCTTGTTGCCGTCTTGGCGCAGACTGTTGTTTGAAAAGTATTTTGTCGTAAGGGGCTTGCCATTCCAGAACCATTGCTCTGACCAGCACCCGGAGTAATTTGGTGCGGGCTCAGCGGCGACGACCGCGGCGCTCCACAGCGCCACGGCAAGTGTGATAACGAAGGTTTTGATCATCATCGGCGACCCCCGGGGTATCATTTTTCACTCAAGCGAGCGGACTTCGAACCAGTCAAACTCGGTCGTGTGTTCCTTGCTGTTATTGCCGCGAAACGCGAACAGAGCAGGACGGAATTTTGATTTCAGCACTTTATAAGTGCCCAGCTCAACCCATTCGCTCTTGTCGAAATTGAAATAAAAGCCGGTGTAATTGCGCCCCTCGCGGCGAATTTTCAGCCGATAGGTTTGTGGCTCCAACCAGTCAGAGGGATTGAACATGGTTCGCTCAAACGCCTTTGGCGCCTTTCCCCCCGTGTATTTGGCAAATGACGCGTGAACGCCGGGATATAGCCCGCGCGAGTCAAAAGTCAGGTTGACCCGCACGAAATTATCCTGATCGGTATATAAATAAAGCCCGACCGCCGCCCCTTCGCGCATGTCGCCGCGCTTGTACCAAACGAGGTTTTCGACAAAAGCGGTGCTGAATTCGGTGACAATTTCGTAGTTCTTGAGATCAACGGGTTGCCCCAGAACGAGCAGGTTTTTGGTGGTCTGGGATAGGTCTCCGACTGCATTGAGAACGATGAACTTTCCCTCATCAAGCACGGCCGCATCCGCATCTGGCTCAAGCAGGTTCCACGCGTCACCAAGATAGTCACCACCGAAGTCATCACGAAAGACCACTTTCGGCGCTGACAGCCCGCGGAATATATCCGCAAGCGCGGTTTTCAGCGCAGCCGGGTCCGAGGCCTCGCGGTAGGGTGTCCCGGCGGCGCGGGCCATCGCCTTGAGGAGCGGGCGATCAGCGTCCGTGACATTATATCCGGTTATGAACAGGCGAATGCCGTCTTGCGCGGTCATTTTCGCCGCCGCATTTTCCGGCGAGCCGCCGCAGGAGTCACCGCCATCGGCAATCAGTATCACCGTCTTGTCGCCATCCGCCGCACGCAGCGCAAAGCTCGCGGTCGCCAGCGCGTCGGCAACCGGCGAGGCCCCACCGGAGGTTGATATCAAGTCCAGTGCTGCGGAAATTTTTCCGGCCCCCTGCTGGGTCGGCGGCACCAGAATTCGGATGGCGGAACAATCCGCGTTTCCCTGTTGGCCAAAAACCTCGGCTCCAAAACTGATACCCTTTGGGGCCTCGGGCAGCATCTTGCCAAGGACCGAGCGCACTACGTCGAAACTGGCGTCGCCATCCTGTGCGGCCGTCATGCTGCCTGAAACATCAACGACCAGCAGCGCCGCACCTTGTGCATTGGCCGCTCGGGCCAACATAGCGGGGGCAATAAGTAAACACGCGGCAAACAAAAAAGCGCTCTTGTTCATGTCCATCTCCTAAGCGCTGGGCCTAGATATTACAGTTCAGAAATCCAACGCGCATATTCAAAAGTTACAACGATAAATAGGGAACACCCGACACATCTGCCGACACACCTGCAAGCAACATCAAATTATCCTCGCGGTAAGGAAAACGTACTGTTCGCGACCCAGTCGTGTCAAGTAAAGGGCGGTTTGATATCTTACTGAAGCTCGGCTTTGGCGATCACCAAGGCAAGTGGGGCCCAGAACCAGCCACTTCTCAAACTTTTCAACAAAAACCGTTAAAAATATTGAACACCTTTTGGTGCATTGTGCTGAGAACTCAATTCTAGAGGAAGTGGCATAAACAAGAAAAAAGGCCAAACTTCTCTTGTCCAATATGTGCTCTGCCTGACGCTGCGGGTGGTGTCCAGAACTAGCCAGCCTCTGGCAAAGTAAATATGGAGCCACTACAAGTTTTGAAATGTGAAATTCGATAAAAGTTGGTCTTAAAGTTTATAATGGGCGCGAATCGAAAATTTATTAGAACAAAAGATTATTGGTGAGGAAAACGAT
This sequence comes from Alphaproteobacteria bacterium, assembly GCA_013151335.1. Taxonomy (GTDB): domain Bacteria; phylum Pseudomonadota; class Alphaproteobacteria; order Rhodobacterales; family Rhodobacteraceae; genus UBA5972. The sequence continues at coordinate 11,235 of JAADIJ010000001.1, forward strand.
GGCAGACGAAGAAGATCTACAGGAATTGCGGAATGGCAATCAGGATATGGTTCGGCGAGACCTTCGTGGAGCTGACTTATCTGATAGCGACTGGTCTGGCCACAATTTCTCGAATGCTCACTTGGAAGGCGCAAATTTCTCAAACGCAGTCCTGTCTGGTTCAGATTTCACAAAAGCTTTGATCAGTAATTCGAATGCTGCCGGAGCTGATTTTTCCTCAATAATTGCCCAGCAAACCATTTTTTTTAGTATCAATTTTTCTGGAACATTCTTCAAAATTGCGATTTAGCTCGCAGTCACATCGCAAATGCCGATTTTTCTGGCGCCAATCTCATAGGCGCAAACTTTGAAAATACCGTGATAAATGATGGAGTGAGACCTCTGCGTAACTCATCGATTCCCAAGGTGATCTGATTTTGCTATTCTTTTGCTATGCAAAAATCATTTTCGACCCAACCCGAA
>JAADIJ010000139.1 GCA_013151335.1 Alphaproteobacteria bacterium
CAAATGAGCAGGTTTTGGTGGAGTCGCCGGGTACCGCCCCCGGGTCCGATCCGTTTATTACATGCGCGTTTATCACCATAGTCCGCAAGCGGACGCTTCTGATATAGATGGTGGCGAGTGCGTTTTCAAGCGGAGAGATTAGCGCGGATTGCTTCAGAGCGAGGCAAAAAAGTGAGTCCCCCTGCGCCCGTTGTTGTAAAGAACAAGGGGCGCGCTGGACCTTGGGGTGGCGCATTCCCATGTTTGATGGATGAAGTGGCATCGCAAACCATTGATCCTTAACCGTTTTCACAGCCGTTGCATCGCGCCTCGTTGTGCTGAAAGCGCACCTTTGGTGCGACGGGGAAGGTCCGGCGCGGCGCGGCCTATCAGCCGGGCGGGACTGTGTTGAAAGGGCGGGTTTATGCTTTGAGGGCTGTTGATCTCCCTAATTATTGCCTTATGGCAATAGGCCCGCCGGACAAAACGCTACCGATCAGCGCCACTGCTTCCAGCGCCGATGAATCCAAAACCACTGTTCGGGATATCGGCGCACCATGCCTTCAAGCGAGTCGTTGAGGCTTTGGGTCATGTCCTCGGGTGAGGCCAGTGCGATTGGCTCTTGGATCTCAACGCAAAAATCCACGCCGTTTGGCTGCCGGATGCCATAATAGGGAAACAGGTGGGCGTTATACTTGATCGCAAATTCTGCCGCCGAGGTCATGGTTAATGCAGGTTCGCCAAAAAAGCGCAGCTCTACCCCTTCGCGCGCGGCCTGATCGTTGAGCAAGGCGATCGCTCCGCCTTTGCGCAGATGCCCAAGCAACCCGCGCGTGCCCGCCAGACCACGGGCGAAATTCGGGCTGGCGATGGCGTTCATGGCCTCTATATAGCGGGTATTTGTGAACGCATTATTCATCGGGCGATAGATCGCGGCGGTGGCAAATCCCTTTTCGGCCAGCAAGACCCTGAGCGTTTGATAATTGCCGAAATGACCGGAGACCAGCACCACCGGCTCGTGATTTTTCAGCGCTAACAGCAAGCGGTCAGCCCCGTCGCCACTCAGCTCCGCCTGCTTGGCGTGGCGAATAAATCCAGCGATATTAAAGCTTTCCAGCATCAGCCGGGTGGAATTGTCAGAGACCCGATGACAGAGCCGCCGGATTTCCTCCTCCGGCATCTCGGGCCAAACCCGCAGCAGATTGGCGCGAATACGGGCGTTCACGCCAAAAACCGGCGCCAAGATAAAGCTGGTGATGCGCCCGGCGAGGCTGAGGCCAAACCGGTAGGGAAGGGCTGCGAAAACCGCGAAAAACACCCGAACCGGCAGGTCGATCATAAAGTTGAGCCAGCCGCCCTGTTCGAATTTTCGTACCGCCATGCCGTGTGAATGCCTGTCTAATCCGCTCTGCGCTTGTGTGTTCAGCCATAAACTTCTCGCGCGGCGATCACAAGCGCGCAGCCGTTGTGACCCTTCGCCATGCTGCGAAAACGAATTGTAAAGTTGGGCTTTCTCTCTATTCTAGGCGGGTTGATGCGTGTGAAAGGACAGGGAATGATCGGTGAAATCTGGGGCTCGTTTCGGGCCATGCCTTTATGGGTTCAGGTCTGGGTATTCGTGCTATTAGTGCCGGTTAACTCGGCCAGCTTGTTGTTTTTAGGCGAGCAGAACGGTGTTTTGATCGCGGTTCTGGCTATCGGCGCGATGCTCTTGAACGGGGTGATCATGCTGATTGAGCGCGGCTTTTCAAAAGCGATGGCCCTGCCGCATGTGGTGATCTGGACACCGCTGGTGGCGCTGCTGGCAATAATGCTGAGCCGCGGAGAAGAGACCGGCGCGTTTGCCACGTTCTTGCAAGTTCTGCTGATTGTTGAGCTGATTTCGCTTGGGTTTGACTTCAAGGACGCGCGCGACTGGTGGGGTGGCGAGCGCGAGGTTGCCCGCCCGCGCTCATAAATGCTCATCCGAGCCAGTGGTTAACCGGCTTCTTTGAGGGGAAAGACGGCCAACCTGCCTATCTCGGCCCGATCATCATCACCATCTGGCGACCTTCGAGCTTGGGCATATTCTCGATCTTGCCCAGCTCGTCCACATCGGCGGCGACCCGGCGTAACAGCTCCAGACCGAGGTTTTGGTGAGCCATCTCGCGGCCACGAAACCGCATGGTGATCTTGACCTTGTCGCCGTTTTCCAGAAACTTGACCACGTTGCGCATCTTGACTTCATAGTCGTGGGTGTCGGTGTTGGGACGAAATTTGATCTCTTTGACCTCGATGGTCTTTTGCTTTTTGCGGGCTTCGGACTCGCGCTTTTGCTGCTCATATTTGAACTTGCCAAAATCCATGACCTTGCACACAGGCGGCGAGGCATTGGGAGATATCTCTACCAGATCGAGCCCGGCCTCGTCGGCCAGCTCCATACCATAGGCAGGTGTGCTCAGGCCGATATTCTCGCCTTCGGCACCAATCAGTCGGATTTGGGTTTCAATGATGCGTTCGTTAACGCGGGGGCCGGTGTCGCGCGTGGGAGGCGCGTTATGGGGTCTGCGGGCTATGAGTCTTGATCCTTTTATCGTTCATTTGATGCCAATAAGGCGTGGGGCAAACTAGTCTGCCTCTGGCGAGGGTTCAAGGCTTGGTTTCTCGTTTGACGATATTTTCATCTCAGCTCGATAAAGATCACACCTTTTACGGTTTTTCTCAAATGCGCGTGAAGATTTGGGTCGAATGCCATATTGCCGCAGTTTTTACTTGTTTATCCGCGCCAATTCACCGCATTTTGTGAGCAGTGATAATTGCCGGACCAAATGGCAACAAGACAGGAAGTGGAAAAATGAAAAAAGTTACTTGGATAATCATCGCAGCGGTCGTGCTGGTGGGTGGTTACACGTATTATTCAAATCAACAAGCCAAAGAGACGGCCCGCGTCGAGGCCATCGCTATTGCGGCCAAGGCCCAAGCTGCCAAGGTTGCAGCCGATGCGAAGGCTGCTGCCGACGCCAAAGCTGCGGCTGCGGTCAAGGTCGCTGCTGACGCCAAAGCTGCGGCAGATGCAAAGGCTGCCGCTGATGCTAAGGCCGCTGCCGATGCGAAAGCTGCCGCTGATGCTAAGGCTGCTGCCGCTGCGAAAGCCGCCGCCGATGTGAAGGCCGTCGCTGACGCGAAAGCCGCCGCCGATGCGAAGGCCGCTGCTGCCGCGAAAGCTGCCTCTGACGCTAAAGCTGCCGCTGCAGCAAAGGCCACCGCCGATGCGAAAGCTGCCGCTGATGCTGCCGCCGCGAAAGCTGCTGCTGCCAAACCGGCGATGAAGATGCCGTTCGGCTCTAAATCCGATGTGGGGTATGCCGCGCAAATCTGGAAAAGCATGCTGGATCAGAAGCTGGCAGGCCCTAACTTCATCCGCTCGACACCTTACGAGGGGACCGAGCCGCATGGGATGATGCTCGAGCTGTTCGTCTCCAAGGCGACCATCGACGGTTATACTGGCGACTTGATCGTCAAGCGTAATTTCGGCCCCGTGGGCGTGACCAAGGAGCAGGTTCTTGCCGAACCAAACAAGCATCTTGGTGCAATCACGGTGATGTTCCGGCGCGAAAAGGGCTTTGATCCGGCGGATAAGAACTGGTTCTGGGTTAAATTCCTGCCCGACGGTTCTGTCGATAAAAACCCCAAAGGCATGAGCCTCGCGGGTAAAGTCGCCAAGGGCATGGATGTGGGCTGCATCGCCTGCCACTCCGCCGCTGACGGTGAGGATTTCGTCTATTCGCCGGTGACGTTTAAGTAAGCGTTAACGACAGACAAAACTGGAAAGGGCCGCGATATATGCGGCCCTTTTTGATTTGGTGAAGCGTGAACAGGCCAAGCGCGCTACCGCAACGCCGCCTCGATATTGCCGCCATCCACCGTCATCACATGGGCGGTCGTGCGTGGACTTAACGCCAGCGTTACGAAAGCGTCGGCGACGTGAGAGGCCTCGACCTCGCGGTTGAGCAGGTTGCCCGCCATGTAAGTCGCCTCGTCAATTCCGCGCGCGCGCGCGCGTTCCTTGATGAAAGCGTCATCCAGCAGGCCCGAGCGGATGCGGTCGGCGTTGATGCCGTTAACCCGCACGCCGGCGGCCCCCAACTCCAGTGCCAGTTGGCGCAGCAAGAAAAACGTCGCCGCTTTTGGCAGGCCATATGCGCCGAAATTCTTGCCCGGATTAACCGCTTGTTTTGAGACATTGAACAGGATTTGCCCGCCATGCCCCTGAATCGCGAACAAGCGCGCAGCGGCACTAGCGAATTTCTGATGGGCAAAGAAATTAAGCTCGAAACTCTTGCGCAACAAGGCGTCGTCCATGTCCTTCATGGCTCCCGACCACGCGGCCCCGGCGTTGGAGACCAATATGTCCAGGCCGCCAAAACGCTCGATACAGGCATTAATGGCGCGCGTGGCGGCGTCTTCTTCGGTGATATCAAGTGCCGCCCCCGCGTGGCGTTTGGCCCCGAGCGTGTCGAGCGCCTGCGCAAGGGCTGCCTCATCCAGATCGACCAGAAAAATGTCGGCCCCTTTGGCGGCAAAGGCCTTGGCTGTGGCCAGACCAATCGCTCCGGCCCCGCCGGTGATCAGCACCACCCGACCGGCGAGCGCAGGCGGTTTGGCTTTGCCGAGCTTGGCTTGCTCCAGCGACCAATATTCCATGTCGAAAATCTCGGCCTCGCCGACGGGATGAAACCCGCCGCAATCCTCGCCGTAAGCCATGGCCACGATGCCCTGCTGCGCCTGATCAGCGGCGATGGCGGCGGCTTTGGCGTCAAGCCCCATGCCGACAAGGCCCAAACCTTCGATCCAGGCCAGTGTCGGCGCCGGATTGAGCATGGTTTTGCCTTCGGGGAAGCGCGCAGCGTTGGGGGTGAAATAGGCCTTATAGTTGTCGATATAGGCGTCAACCGCGCGCTTGATTGCGTCCGGCCCCCCGGCGATGTCGGCGGTGTGAAGCACCAGCGGGCGGTTCTTGGTACGGATGACATGATCGGGCGTTGCCACCCCGCGCGTCGCCAGCGTGTCGATATCGGGGCGGGCAAGGAACTCCTGCACATTCGCTCCGGCGCGCAGGTCCATGACCGGCATCGGCGCATCGATATTGCCGCTAAACTCGGCATTGGCCTGACCGAGGATGCCGCGCAGCAGCGGCAGAATATCCGAGGCAGCCGAGGGGGCAGGTGCGCGGGTCGTGCTTGGCTTTTTCACCGGCGTGCCACGGGTATTTTCAAGCCAGCGCTCGGCCATATTTGTGTGCTCTATAATCCGCTCATAGGCCTGCTTGGCCTCTTGTGCGAACGCGAAATGGCCGTGTTTGAGCAGCAACAAGCCTTCAGCCTCGGGATGAGCTTCGGCCACTTTGGCGGCAGCTTTGGCAAGGGCAAAACCCGGCATGAAGAACGGCACACAAGCGATGCGGTCGCCGAATATCTCGCGCACAACCTTGGCGGCATTGGGCAGATCGGCCAGTGCCAGCATGACCGTGGCGTGGGTGTGATTGATGAATTTATGGGGTAGGTAGGCGTGAAGCAGCACCTCGACCGAGGGGTTGGGGGCCGAGGAATTCAGCAGCGTGCCGCGCACGGCATTAACCATGTCCTCGTCAGACAGGCGATCAAGCGCGCGCAATTTTAGCAGCGGATCGAGCCGCACGGCAGGCATGCCCTCAGCCTCGATATTACCCAGATCCCAGCCGCTGCCCTTGATGTGCAAAACCTCGATCTCGCGACCAAACAGATCACGCCGCGTGGCCTTGCACGAGGTGTTGCCGCCGCCATGCTGCACCAGCGCCGGATTGGAGCCGATCAGGCGCGAGGCGTAAACCTCCAACGCGAGGTCTTGATCGGCGGGGTTTGCGCCGGCATCGCGGGCGATTTCTTGGGCTTGGTCGTCGTTCCACAGGCTTTGAACCATAGCGTTTCTTTCCATTGGCTGGGGGGATGAGGGGTAAGGTTGGGTCAGAAATTCGCGCGCTCAGAGAACATCGCGCCCAGCCCTTCTGCCGAGGCCGCGCAAATGCCGCGCTCGGTGATCAGGCCGGTGACGAGGCGTGCCGGGGTTACGTCAAAGGCCGGATTGCCCGCGCCGGTGCCGTCGGGCGAGATTTGCACGCGGGTCACGGTTCCATCGGCGAGCTTGCCCTGAACATGGGTGACCTCATGGCCGTCGCGCTCTTCAATCGGGATCATCGTCAGCCCGTCGCGCACGCTCCAATCAATGGTCGGCGAGGGCAGGGCGACGTAAAACGGCACGCCGTTATCATGGGCGGCCAGCGCCTTGAGGTAGGTGCCGATCTTGTTGCACACATCACCATTGGCCGTGGTGCGATCCGTGCCGACGATCACCAGATCGACCTGGCCGTGCTGCATCAGATGGCCACCGGCATTGTCAACGATCAGGCTGTGGGGGACGTTATGGCTGACCATTTCCCACGCGGTCAGTTGCGCGCCTTGGTTGCGCGGGCGGGTCTCGTCAACCCAGACATGGAGCGGAATTTGCGCCTCCATCGCGTGATAGATCGGCGAGGTCGCCGTGCCCCAATCGACCGTGGCCAGCCATCCGGCATTGCAATGGGTGAGGATGCGAACCGGCTCTCCCTTGGGTTTGCCTGCGGCGATTTCCTTTATGATTTCAAGGCCATGCAGGCCGATTTGGCGATTGCACTCTACATCCTCGTCACAAATTTCGGCGGCGCGCGCAAGGGCGGCAGCGGCGCGTTTGGCGACCGGCAGCGGGGCCAGATGCGCGCGCATATCGTCAAGCGCCCATCTGAGATTGATCGCCGTTGGCCGGGTAGAGTGGAGGATCTCGTGGGTCTCCTCAATCGACAGATCGCTCGGGTCCAGCGCCATCTGCACCGCCATCCCATAAGCCGCCGTCGCGCCAATAAGTGGTGCTCCGCGCACCCACATATCGCGGATCGCGGTGACAAAGGCCTCGCGATTGGTCAGATCAACCACGCGAAACTCATGCGGCAACCAGCGCTGATCGATGATTTGCACATGCCCCGTGTCGTGCCCGCTATCGTGGTTGAACCAGATCGAGCGGTAATGCTTGCCGTTGACTTTCATAAGCGCGTATCCTTTTGCCAATATCCAGCATCCCGAAGTTTCTATCATTTGTCAATGGGTATTGACATTTGAACAAAACTCGAGAAACTAAGCCGGTTGACCCTCAAATCTATCCACAAGGAGGATCAGATGACATCGCGAACCAAGCCCGCCAGACGCGCCAGCGGCGAGGATATCATCATCGAGGCGGCGTGGATGTATTATCATGACGGTCTCAATCAAAGCGACATCGCCGCTGCATTGGGCATCTCGCGGGCCACGGTTGTCAACTATCTTCAGCAGGCGCGCGAACGTGGTTTCATTCGCATCACCATGACGCCGGAGGCGTTTACCACCCATGAGGTCGCGGTCGCGCTGTGTGAGAAATTCGATCTGAAATCGGCCTATGTGCTGCCGCTGCTTTCGGGCGGAGACAGCACCGCCTTTCAACGCACAGCGCGCGGAGCCGCCGAGTGGTTGCCGGATTTGCTCGGGTCGGGGGATCGTCTGGGTGTGTCGTGGGGCCGCACGATTTACGAGGTGGCCGAGGCGCTGGAGCAGACCAGCTCGCGCGATATGACGGTGGTGCAGCTGGTCGGCTCGATGGCCTCACCTTACGGCTTTACCGCCGAAATTTGCTCGGCCCATCTGGCGCATCGCTTGGGCGCGCGGGTGATCAACCTGCATGCGCCTGCGGTTCTGAGCAACCCCGACCTTGCGGCCCAACTGCGCCGCGAGCCGATCATCGCCGCGCAGATTGCAGCGCTAAGCCATTGTAACAAAGCGATCTTTGCGGCAGGTTCATGCAACCCCGACAGCCATATCATCGGCAGCGGCGTGGCCACGCTTGAAGACCTGAGCTGGTATCTGGCGCGCGGAGCTACCGGCGTTATGTGTGGCCGCTTCATTGATCCCGACGGCAAGCCGATCCCCGGCCCGCTTGATGATCGAATGATCGGTATCGAGCTTGAGAACCTGCTTGGGCTGGAAATGGGGCTGCTGGTGTCGAGCGGCGAGGACAAGGTTTTACCCATGCGCGCGGCGATAAATGGCGGTTATGTGACCCATGTGGCTACTGATATTGCCACGGCGCGGCTGTTGTTGGCGGATGGCTGAGGTGGTGATGGAGGGGGTTGCGCAGGGGTTGTCATCTGAAGTTTGTTGCAAAAGCCAACTCCAGCAACCTTGTTGAAGAGAACAAGGGACGCGCCGGACCTTGGGGTGGCGCATTCCTGCGTTTAATCGATGAAGTGGTGTTACAACCCGTTAGTCCCGTACAATTTTCGCCACTGTCGCATCGCACCTCATTGCGCTGAAAGCGCACCTTTGGTGCGACGGGGAAGGTCCGGCGCGGCCCGGCCTATCAGCCGGGCGGGACTGTGTTGAAGCGGTGGGGTTTTCCTTTGAGCGGGCTTATCAATGCCGCTAACCCTCGTCCGCCTGATAACACTCAGGCTCAAAACGAGGGGTGCATATGACCATGAACACCAAATCCTCGGTGCCGGTATTTTCGATGCGCTGGCCATGCCCCGCCGGGATGGTCACGCTGTCGCCAGCCTTCACCGCCAGCTGCTCTGAGTGGCCGTCATCCATCAGGCCCTGTCCCTGCTCGATCACATAAACTTCGCGCGTTGCCTTAAGTCGATGCAGTTCGGTGGTGACGCCAGCCAAGACGCGGCAGCGGGCGAGCGAGAGGTCGGGGCTGTCGGGGTGGTTGAGGATTTCGGTGATGAAGCAGCGCTCGCGGGTGTAAAATTCGACGCTTTTATTGGCTGTGATCCGGGTCAGTGCGGGGGCGCTCATGGTATGCTCCAATTCGCTGGTGATGGCCGCAGGGGCGTTAACTTGACAAAATACATGGCGCTCGACTATTGTCAAATCAGCCGGGTTTACACGCTGGAGGGTCAAGCGCGCGCCGGTTTGCATTTGCTGCAAAAAAGAAACAACGGGAGACTATCATGAAAAAATTATCACAAGGGAAATGGGCCATGCGCCTGCTCGGAGCGGCCAGCCTGTCGCTCGCCCTGTCAAGCGGTGCCGCTTTGGCAAAACAGCTTAAATTTATCTATGTTTCGCCGGATGCCATCGGGGTTAACGCGTTTTTGAAGATGGGCAAAACCGGGATCGAGGCTGCGGGCAAGAAATTCGGGGCCGAGGTTAAGACCTTTGAAAGTGACTCGCCCCAGTCGCGGCTGGAAAACGTTAACGCTGCCGTTAATGAAGGGGCCGACATCGTGGTCGTGCTCGGGTTTGAGTTTAATGATATTTTGGCCGAGGTTGCGCCAACTGCGCCCGACACCAAGTTTCTGATCGTCGATCAGTGCATTTTCAAGGACCGCCCCGCCAATGTAAGCTGCGCGGTTTTTCGTGAATACGAGCCGTCCTATCTGATGGGCGTTATCGCTGGAATGAACACCAAAACCGGCAAGGTCGGCGTGGTCAGCGCGCTCGATATTCCGTTCCTGCATCGCTATACTGACGGCTTTGCTATGGGTGCCAAAAGCGTTAATCCCGACGTAAAGGTTAATGTGCGCTGGGTTGGCGGCTCTAACCCCTTCGCCGATCCGGTTCGTGCCAAAGAGCAGGCGCTGGCGCTGAATGCCGACGGAACCGACGTGATCTTTGCGGTCACCGCAGGCGGTGATTTCGGGATTTTTGAGGGCGCAACCGAGGCTGGTTTCAAGGTGCTGTCGGTTGACGTTAACCAATGCCCCAACGCCAAGGGCGCGATCTATGACAACACGCTGAAATATGTGGACGCGGTGATTTTGCAATCCATTGACGGTATTCTCAAGGGTGACAATGCGCCGATCGTGTCTTACGGGCTGAAAGAAGGCGGGATGGGCTCGCTCTCGACCAGTTCTGATGCGGTTCTGGCCGCCAGCGAGTGCCTTGTGGCACAAGAGCCTAAGGTCGTGGCCAAGGTTCGCGCCGTTGCTGCCGACATCATCTCTGGCAAGCTGAAGATCAAAGATCCGATGTTTGCTAAGTGATTGGCAGACCAGCATAAAAGGCGGACATAAATTGGGTCTGACGCCATGAAATCTGAGAAAAACGCCTTGTCCGATCCGTCGGGCAAGGTAGCCTTTTGCCGACTGACCGGCATCTCTAAATCCTTCGGGTCCGTGCAGGCGGTGCAGGCGGTGTCGCTTGATATTCCGGCGGGCGAGATTTTGGCGATTGTCGGCGAAAACGGGGCCGGTAAAACCACGCTGATGAACCTGTTATTTGGGCTGCTTCAGCCCGATAGCGGCTCTGTCGAGCTTGAGGGGCAACCGCGCCGGTTCAAATCGGCGCGCGAGGCGATACGGGCGGGGCTGGGCATGGTGCATCAGCATTTCATGCTGTTTCCCGATCTTACCGTGCTTGAAAATATTCTGATTGGTGCGGAAAAATCTTCCGCGCTGAGGTTTGTGGATTTTGCCGCGCGCAGGCACGAAATTAGCGCGATGCTGGAGCAATTCGGCTTTTCGCTATCGCTGGATGCGCGGGTGTCCTCGCTGCCGGTTCATGCGCGCCAGCAGGTTGAAATCTCTAAAATGCTGTTTCGCAAGGCCCGTCTGATTATCCTCGATGAGCCGACCGCGGTTCTGACCCCGGACGAGAGCGACCGGCTGTTCACCATGCTGCGCCGCCTGCGCGACGATCAGCGCGCCGTGGTCATTATTACCCATAAGCTTGACGAGGTGATGGCGGTTTCTGACCGGGTGATGATCATGCGCGGCGGGCAGAAAATCCTTGAAACCGCCACCAAAGATACCAGCAAGGCGGCGATTGCGGCGGCGATGATTGGCCACGAGATCGCCTCGCCTCCCAAGCTTGACCATCGTCGTGACGAGATGGTTTTGGAGGTCGAAAACCTCTCGGTTTTGCGTGACGATGGCAGCTCTGTGGTCGATGATGTCAGCCTCAAAATCGGTGCGGGCGAGATTTTCGGCATAGCGGGCGTTTCCGGCAACGGGCAAAAGCAGTTGGTCGAGGCCTTGGTCGGAACATTGAGGGCGGCGAGCGGCAAAATCGCGCTGTCGGGGCAGGATATTAGGCGAGAAACGGTCGGTTTCAGACGCACGCTGGGGCTTGGCTACATGGCCGAGGACCGCATGAGCGTTGGTCTTGCCAGCGATGGGCAGATTTGGGAAAATACCGTGGCCGGACAGGAAACCTCCCTGCGGTTTTCGCGTGGGGGATGGCTCAAGCGCCGTGCTGCACGCACCCATGGGGCCGATATTATCAAGGCTTACGACGTGGTTGCCACTGGCCCGTCGCAGCGGGTTGGCGATCTTTCTGGTGGCAATAAGCAAAAGATCATCGTCGGGCGCGAGCTGTCATGCGAGCCGACCCTGATCATCGCCGAAAACCCCTCTTGGGGGGTGGATATCGGGGCGATGGCGTTTATTCACACGCAACTTCTGGCGGCTGCGGCGCGCGGGGCGGGCGTGTTGCTGGTCTCCAGCGATCTGGAAGAATTGTTTGAGCTGAGCGACCGGGTTGGCGTCTTTTATAACGGTCGCCTGAACGGGATTTTCGCGCGCGACGAGCTTGATGTTTACAAAGTGGGGGCGGCGATGTCCGGCAAGATTGATGAGTTATCAGAGCAGGAGGAGCGG
>JAADIJ010000136.1:0-22311 GCA_013151335.1 Alphaproteobacteria bacterium
CGGGAGGCTTGATTGCGGGTGATGATCCCGGTAAAAGCCCCAAGCGTGCCCCGCTCCGGATCAAAATCCGGCAGGCGGCGCAGCAGATCGACCAAAAGGTCATGGCTGAGATCATCAAGATCCGCGCGCGGCAGATTGAGTTTGCGCCGTAACCGCCAGGCGGTGGCATCGGTTTCGCGCAGTAAAATTGCAACGTCGGGTTTGGAAATAATCGGGGGCATCGGCTTTGGCTCCAGGCTCAGTTTTTCTCTGAGCTGAAATTACCGAAGCAAATGTCCCCTTTGGTGGGTTTAGCGTGGGACTACCGTGGGTCTTGCGTGGGAAAATACTCGCTAAGCGAGTATTTGAACGTCAGAAATATCTACCTTAAGGTGCCAACCTCGCGACCTGCGGGTCTCGATCAGCTCCGCCACCACCGTTTTTTCAAGCCCTTCGGCAATCAATGCGCTTCGCAAATCCCGAATCACATCGCGTCCTTCCCGCCCCATCAGATCCTCGATCGCATAAGGCGAAAGAAACGGATCAGGTTTGAATACGGCCTCGGCGAGCGCCGTAAAAAGCTTGTTCATCTGGCGTGACAGGCGAAGTTCCAGCCCATCAATGCTGAGAAGTTCGGCAGAACTGCGCACAATAATTCGTGCACGGTTCAAATCAGGCTCAAGCATTGCCATATCCAGAACCGGCCAGCCCGCAACACTCATGCCAAGGGTTTCCGCCAGCACCACCGGTGTTATGCCAGCATCACGGAAGGCCTGCGCCTCGGGCGTCGGCAATTCCGGGCAGAGCAGGGTTACATCACGCGCCTGCTCGCTGGCCTTGATCACCGTCGTTAGCCCGGGTTGGGCCAGCGATTGCCGATCAAGCGCAATAAGCACCGAGCGATGGCCCTCGGTTTCACCAACCCGCCAAAGCACGGGCATTATTTCGTTGGTCGCCGGGCCCAGATCATTGGCAAGCCGAATGAGATCGACAAGCCTTTCACGGTTAATGGCAAAGCTGCGCAAGTCATCCGGTTTAAGCTCCTCATCAGCTTTGTGATCCCAGGGGCACATTGCCAACAAGCGCCCGTTGATCTCGCGAATAAGACGGTGATCATAATCACAGGTGCAATATCGGCAGGTGGCCCAGGTTTCCGCCGGAGCCTGCTCGCACAAAATACCTTTCGCGAGCAGCCGGTCAAAAGGCTTGCCAAAATGGCGCGCAGCAGACCGGCCCCAGAGCGAGGCCCCCGCCCCGAGTTCACTCTGCTGCAGCAATAACGCGTAGATCGTCCCGGTCATGAACAAGTCCGTTTCTTTGTAAGAGGGTGATGATGCGATCCTCATGGCTGCTGCGGCGAAACCTTAAGATCGCAGGCGGCCTGAGCGTGACCGAAACGCTGTCGCGGCGCTTGCCGGTTGATTTGAACACGACCTCAAAACCCACCTCGCAAAGGCGCCACGCTCCGCCAAGCGGGGTTGGCACATCAAACAAATTGGCAAGGACATTGCCTGATGAGGATTTTTCGCTGCGGGTCCGGACCCGTTTGCGCCCGCCGGAACTTGCGTCCCATTCCCACAACTCAGCCGTTGCCGTCGTAATAAGCACCGCCTCGATTGCCGGATCATGGGCGTGCGTCATGGCAAAACCGGGACCGGCCTGTTCAACTGCATCCAGCGAATAAAGGTGGCGCGCATCGGGTCCGGCAAAGAATCCCGGCAAGTCCAGAAGATGGCCCGCAAACATATCGGCCATGTCCGGCGCACGCGTGCGACTGATGCCGCCAAGGCGTAACATGCCGCTGTCCTTTTCATAGCGCAGAACGGCGTGCGTGACCGCGCGCATGCTGATCACCCGCTCGGCATTGGCCTCGATCACCGGCAGGCTTGAAACCACCGCGCCATGGGCAATCACGATATTGATGTCACGCCCGTCCTCATAACACGCCAGGCGACAATATCGGCCGCGCATGTCAGCCTCGAAAAATACAGAGACCGCTTCGCGAAACCTTTCGATATCAGAAATGTCAGTCTTGGCCGCGACCCCCTCGCTAAGACCGGCAAATTCAATCAGCGAGGTTTTGGTCTTCAGCACCTGAAAATCATAGGCGGCGTCAAACACCGCACGGTGAAACAAAAACACCCGTAAGGCCACGTGCTTTGGGTCATGCGCCTTTGGGGCATCGCCTTGGTCCGGCTCGGCGGGCTCAAGAATTTGCACACCCAGTCGTCGGGCGTGCGTGAGGATCAGTTCCAACCCCGCCTTGCAGCCCAGATCCGCAATCTGGTGCAAATCGGCAATCAACCCTTCCGGAAATTGCTCCGTCGCGCCCAGGAGATAGGCGTGCAATCGCTCGCGGGCGCGCGCCTCATCTCCGTCCAAAGTCGCAAGATCAAACCCCTTTAAGGCTCCGTCATGGCGCTGCAGCAGTGTTCGTATCAATGCAAGATCAACCGTGCGTATGAATTTTGGATTGACGAATTTCTTCAGGCTGGCGGGCACAATGATTCTCCTTGGGGGTTATAAGGGTTCTCTTTATGTTCCGTTAATGGTTAACGGTCAATCACAAAACCTGCCCGTATGAGACATTTTTCCACGCGCGTGAGTAGAGACCTTATGACAGCCCTAATCATCAAAGGTTTTTCATGCCTCGCCCCAACCCACGACGAAACGCCCTTCACCCCGACAAGATGTCGCCCGATGCGCGCGTCGCCGAAATCGGCCGCATTCTCGCCGCCGGTCTGATCCGGATGCGCAGCCCAAAGTCCAGCGCTTTATCTGCAAATGCCGGAGACAGTTCTCTCGACTTACCGGTGCGTACGAGCGGTCATGCGGGTGACGAAAAACCGATTTGGAGACCATGATGAAACAGTTGAAACGTAAACAAACGCAGGCCTGCCTGCCAAAGCCGGGCCAGAAACCCGAGGTGGATATGACGGTGCTGGCACGCCTCAACACCCTTAAAACTATGAGCATCAACGATCTCAAAGCCGAATGGGCCCGACTTTTCGACGCGCCCGCCCCCAACAACAGCGGGCCCTATCTGCGCATGCGCCTCGGCCACCGAATCCAGGAGCTGACCTATGGTGGGCTTAGCAAACCAGCCAGACGCATGCTTGATCTGCTGGTCGATGAGGTTGAGGGCGGCAAGGTGCGTAAATCGATGATTTCTGACCCGCGCACCCCCGTTGTCGGCACCCGCCTGATCCGGGAATGGGATGGCATTGAGCATACCATCACCGTGCTACGCGACGGCTTTGAATGGCAGGGGCGGCAATACAAATCGCTCTCGGCCATTGCCCGCGCCATCACCGGCACCCGCTGGAACGGCTTTCGCTTCTTTGGTCTCAGCGGCTCAAAACGGTGGGTTAAATGAGATCAAATGGTTCAAAGCTCCCCGCACGCAAGCGTTGTGCGGTTTATACCCGCAAATCCTCGGAAGAAGGACTTGATATGGCGTTCAATTCCTTGGATGCCCAACGCGAGGCCTGCGAAGCCTATATCCTCAGCCAGAAAGCCGAGGGCTGGGTGCTAGTCAAGGACCACTATGATGATGGCGGGATATCCGGAGGCACCTTGAACCGGCCCGATCTGCAGCGGTTGCTTTCTGATATCGAGGCGGGGCTCATCGATGTGGTGGTGGTTTACAAGATTGACCGGCTGTCACGATCATTGATGGATTTCTCGCAACTGGTCGAGGTGTTTGAGCGCAACGACGTGACCTTCGTTTCGATCACCCAGTCGTTTAACACCACGACCTCAATGGGGCGGCTGACCCTGAACATCCTGCTGTCATTCGCCCAGTTTGAGCGCGAAGTCACCGGCGAGCGCATCCGCGACAAGATCGCCGCCTCGCGCAAGAAAGGCATGTGGATGGGCGGCACCGTGCCTTTGGGCTATGACGTCAAAGAGCGAAAGCTGGTCATCAATGAATCTGAGGCGGCCACCGTGCGCCATATTTTCAGCCGTTTCGTCGATCTCGGTTCGGCCACGGTATTGACGCGGGAGTTGCGCGTGGGTGCCATTCGCAACAAACAGGGGCGCGTCATCGACAAGGGGTTTCTATACCGCCTTCTGAACAATCGCATCTATATCGGTGAGGCTGTCCACAAGGGCACGGCATATCCGGGCGAGCATGAAGCCATCATCACGCATGACCTCTGGGATCGGGTGCATGCCATTATGGAGATCAGCCCGCGGTCTCGTGCAGCCAACACCCGCGCGCAAACGCCAGCCCTACTGAAAGGGCTTCTGTTCAGTGCAAGCGGGTCCGCCATGACGCCAACCCACACCAAGAAGAGCAGCAGACTTTACCGCTATTACGTCTCGATGGATGTTCTGCGCAACCGCGTTGGCGAAACTGATCCCGGGCCGCACCGCTTGCCCGCCGGCATGATCGAGGAGGCCGTGGTCGGTGAAATCCGCGCCCTTTTGCGCACGCCCGACATTGCGGCGCAAACCCTGCAGGCGCTCAAACGCGAGAACGTCAAGATCGAGGAAGCCGAGGTTCTCTCCGCCATCACCGGTTTTGATGACCTCTGGGCCACGCTGTTTCCAGCCGAGCAGGCCCGCATCCTTCAGCTGCTGGTGAAACGCGCCACCGTCACAGAGGCCGGTCTGGTGGTTGATCTTCGAACCGACGGCATCTCCGGCCTTATCCGTGAAATGCTGACGCCAAAACCCAAGGAAACCGCATGAGCAAACCCCCTGAAACCTTGCGCATCGTCATTCCTCTCAATATCCGAAAGAAAAACGGCCGCCCGAAAATCCTGCCGCCAGATGGGCTGGCCGCGCAGCAAACCCGCGCCCAAGACCCCCATGTTCTGCGCGCGCTTGGCCGTTCCCTTGGTTGGCGGAAGTGTCTTGATCAGGGTCGCGCCAGCACCATACATGATATTGCGAGCGCCGAGCACCTCAGCGATTCCTACGTCGCACGCTACCTGCGCCTTGCCTATCTCTCGCCCGAAGTGCTGGAGGCCCTCATCCTTCAGCGCCGCCCCTCTGCCGTCCGTGTGGTTGATCTGGTCAAGATTGCCACCCAGCCGTGGGTCGAACAGGTTGTGGCGGTGTTTGGTGATGGATAAAGCGCGGAAATTCCCAGTTTTTTCCAGCTAAGCCCGTCCAGATTTCACCTAATCAAACATCGGCAACAACTCGTTCACCACCCGCTGAAAGCCCATCACATCCGGCATCTGGTGAGCCAGCAAACGCTGAACCGATTGTTTTGCCCAACCAAGCGCATCGATTTTGCATGCCGCCTGATGAAGGTAGCGCATCGCATCCTCCACATCCGTCCGGGTTGGCTCATAACCGCGGCCGTTCAGAAGATGCGAAACCGCCTGCAGGGCCACGGTCGCGGCAAACCTCGGGTCCTTTTCTTGAAAATCCCGCGCCGCCCGGATCAACGTTGCCGGCTCGACGCTGGATTGAGCGGCACAATCAAGCGCAATGTCGAGATGCCCGACATCTTTTGCTGCCGCAAACCATTTGCCACTGGCACCACGTTCTTCCATGAGATCGATAAGAATGGCGCGGGTATCACGCTCGGGGTAGCGCTTTACCAACGATCGATAGGTGGCCAGATAGGTCGCACCAGAGGCGTTTGGCAGTCCGTAAACCCTATAAGCTTCATCCGATCTCCCAAGTTGGAGCAGCAGGCCTTCGCAAAACCGCGCGATTTCACCGTGGCTGTAGGTCGGGCGATCACCGGCAAGCATCTGCGCGGCGAACGCCAGTGCGTCCTCGATCCTCCCCTGACGCAGCAGAGATTGCGCCCCGAATTTGTCTGCATACCAACTTCGGGACGATCGAAGATCCAGCAATGCCATCAACTCCTCATGACGGCCGACTTCCAGCAAACACGAGAGGCAAATCGAAGTGCCTTGAATAAACCCAAATCGTTCGCCCTGTGACCAAGCCATCTTGATTAGGTCGAACCTGTCATCGGCGTATTGATTGATCAGATCAGGGAAAACCGCGATCTCGCCAAACCGCTCCTCGACAGGGGCCAGATAATCAACCCCGTCCTCCTCAAACGCCTGAACCAGACGTTTGAGCCATTTTGTGCGGGTCCGGTGATCGGCCGGTGCCTTGACCAGAATCGGGATCAGCACGTTGAGGGCCCGATAAATCGCGCCACCGAGCGCACCCGACGATGTATCGATATGCTCAAACGCGGGCCAGATGCGTTCCATGAGGCACACGACCCCTTCGCCAGCCAGCACCGGGTCCTTGCGCGCCACCACCTTGATCTCGGAAACGGCTTCCTTCAGACGGCTCGTTGCCTTTTGCGTCCCCTGCCAGCCATAGCTGCGCGCCCGCATTTTGGGTTTGAACTTCCAACTATACTTCTCAGCCATGGTCTTTCCACCGCCCTTAAAACGGATTTGATCCGATATCCGAACTAGCAACAGCTTCAAGAAAAAACCCTTACAAATCAACACCTGTCGCGCCGGTTCGGTGTATGGATGCAGGGTGGGCAGAATCTCCAAAATGTCACTCCCCCAAATATTCCAAGTCCTTGTAATTGCGCAGTTATTTTAGAGTGACATGGCTAAGCGCAGGTTCACTCGGTATGAGACACATGCCCTTTAGAGACCGATTTCAGCCCCTCCGGCTGTCTCTGACGTTCACACCCCATGGCTAAACCCCTTTGAAACCAAAAGAAAAAAAGCGCCTCATGGGGCGCATTTTGGGATTCGATACAGGTCAGTGGCGGAGGAGGTGGGATTCGAACCCACGGAAGGCTTGCACCTTCGCTGGTTTTCAAGACCAGTGCATTCGACCACTCTGCCACTCCTCCGGCAGAACAGTCGTTTAGCGGTCTCTTTCTGATTCTGAAACCACATTTTACCTTCCCCCTTGCCCGAGTTGACACTACACAGGCCAAAACTTGCCGCAGAGACGCGCGCTCCGGTGTCTTGGCTTTCAAACCCAAATGAAACCCGCTAGACTGCGCGCAAGCAAAACCCGAACAGCAAAAATAACGGGTATCAATCAGGCATGTGACCGACGGCGCGGGGCTTTACCACGTTGTTGGTGCGACTTTGGGGGCAATTATGGGATTGGCTGTAAATCAGGCGCGCGCGGGAAGAGTTCTGCTGGCCTTGACCTTGGTCGCCGGGCTGTCGGCCTGCGAAAAGTTTGATATGCCCAAATTTGGGACGGGAGCGAAGGCAGAGGCCGCCTCTCCGGCGCAAAGCAACGCTTCGGTCAAGCTGGTCGAGCGCGATGTCGAGGCTCCCGATGTGTTCCAGATCACCGACTCCGCTTTGTGGGACGGTCGCCCGTCACTTGGCGGGGTCTGGGTCGCTTATCCCGGCGATATTCAACCCGAGCGGGTGATCATTCGCAACACCGAAAACCAGAAATTCGTCATCGGTGCCTTGTTCAAACGCGAGCGCGAAAATCCGGGGCCCAAGGTGCAGCTTTCGTCGGATGCGGCGGCGGCTCTGGGTATTTTGGCGGGCAAACCGACCGAACTTAATGTGACCGCCCTCAGGCGCGAGTCCGTTCCCGCAACCGTCAGCGCAAAGCCTGCCCCAAAACCTGCGGTCAAAAAACCGGCGACTAAAACGGCAGCTAAAACAGTGGCAGCAAAAAAACCAACCGCCGCCAAGACCCCGCCAAAGAAGGCCAAGAAATCCGGCAAGCTGAGCGTCAATGACATTGCCAGCGCCGCGATCAACAAGGCCGACGCCAAGAAAAAACCGGCGCATAAACCGGTCAAAAACACCTCGGTAACGGCCAGCAAAATCGCCAAACCGTCCAAGCTCTTGCCTGTCGGTTCGCTAAGTAAGCCCTTCATCCAGATCGGTATTTTCAACGTCGAGACCAATGCCCGCAACACCGCGACCAGCCTGTCGACCAAGGGGATCATACCGATTGTCAAAGCACAACAATCCAAAGGCAAAAAGTTCTGGCGCGTGTTGGTCGGCCCGGCCGACAGCAAAGGCGTGCGGGCGGCCCTGCTCAAAAAAGCCCGGGCGCTCGGCTTCACCGACGCCTATTTTGTCACCAACTGATCGGAGCGCATGATGAAATCCTACCCAAGGCTCCTGCTGGCCGTCTGCGTGATCCTGCTTGGCGGGTTTGGCGCCGCGACAGCACTTGAAACCAAGGCGCGCACGGCTCTGGTGGTTGATTATGCCACCGGCACCGTGCTGCTGGAGAAAAACGCCGATCTCTCGCTTCCCCCGGCCTCCATGTCCAAGCTGATGACGTTGAACATGGTGTTTGAGGCGCTTCAGGACGGGCGTCTGACCATGGACGAAAAACTACCTGTGTCCAAAAAAGCCATGTCTTACGGCGGCTCGACCATGTTTCTGACCACCCGCGACAAGGTCAGCGTGAGGGACCTCATTCAAGGGGTGATCGTGCTGTCGGGCAATGACGCCTGCGTGGTCTTGGCCGAGGCGCTGGCTGGCTCCGAGGAGGAGTTCGCCAAGTCCATGAACAAGCGTGCCAAGCAGCTGGGCATGACCAATTCGACCTTCGCCAACTCCAACGGCTGGCCTGATCCCAACCAGCGCATGAGCGCGCGTGATCTGGTCACTCTGGCCACCCGCCTGATCCGCGTGTTCCCGCAATATTATCACTTCTTCTCGGAAAAAGAATTCCCGTTTGACAACCGCTCCCCCGCCAACCGCTTTAACCGCAACCCGCTTTTAAAGCTTAATATCGGCGCGGATGGCCTGAAAACCGGCCATACCGAAGAGGCCGGTTACGGTATTGTCGGCTCGGCCGTCAGGAACGGCCGGCGGGTGGTTTTGATGCTTTCAGGCCTGCAATCGGCCGAAGATCGCGCCAGCGAAGCCGCCAAACTGATGAACTGGGCGTTTCGGCAATTCGTCGAAAAAAAGGTCCTGAAGGCTGGTAAAATCGTGGGTCAGGCCGATGTCTGGCTGGGCGCGCAAGCCACCGTCGACCTCAAGGTCAAAGAGGATCTCACCGCCATTTTGCCGGTGACCAACGCCAATGAGGTAAAGGGTAAGATCACGATGACAACGCCAGCACCCGCCCCGATCACCAAGGGTCAGACCCTTGGCACCCTGACATTGCAAATCCCCGGTCTAAAGCCCGTCAGCGTTCCGCTGGTTGCGGCAAATGATGTGGCCAAAAGTGGTTTTGTGCCGCGTTTACGCCTGTCGGCCCAACTGCTGATGCAACGTCTGTTTGCATTGGCTAACTAACGATGTCGGTGGGTTTATTCGTTACATTTGAAGGTGTTGACGGCTCGGGCAAGTCCACACAAGCGCGACTGCTGGCCGAACATCTGCGCAAGGCAGGCGTTGAGATCGTTGAAACCCGCGAACCGGGAGGCTCCCCCGGAGCCGAGGAAATCCGCCGCCTTCTGGTCGAGGGGGAGCCGGGGCGCTGGTCGCCTGAAACCGAGATACTTTTGTTTAATGCCGCCCGGCGTGACCATCTGGAAAGGACCATAGAGCCTGCTCTTGCCACCAATAAAACCGTTATTTGTGATCGCTTTGCTGACTCAACGCGGGTCTATCAAGGGGCCGCGCGCGCCGAGCTTCGCGAGGTTGTCGACACGCTCCATAGCCTGATGATCGGGCGCGAGCCGGACCTGACTTTTGTGATTGATATCGACCCGGCGATCGCCCTTGATCGAGGTCTTGCGCGCAACTCGGGCGAGGACAGGTTCGAGAGCCTCGGGCTTGGGTTCCAACAGGCGCTCAGGGCCGGTTTTCTAAAGCTCGCCGCCGATTTTCCACAGCGTTTCATCGTGGTTAACGGCCAGCGCCCCGTGGCCGAAGTTGCCGCCGATATCGCAACCCATATGGCAAAGCGCTTATCATGAGCGACAGCAAAATCCCCGAGCCGGACTGCCTTGAAGGCGCAACTCACCCGCGCCACACCGCGCAGATTTTCGGTCAGGACCGCGCCGAGCACGCGTTTTTGGACGCCTATAACACCAGCCGCCTGCACCACGGCTGGCTGATCACCGGCGCGCAGGGGATTGGCAAAGCGACCCTCGCCTGGAGGATCGCGCGGTTCCTGCTGGCCGAAACCTCCGAGACCTCCAACGAGAAACGCGCGCTCGCCAAATCGCTTGAAACCCCGCCTGAAACCGCTCTGTTTCGCCGCATTAGCGCCCTCTCTGAACCCCGCCTTTACCTCTGCCGCCGCCCGTGGGACCAAAAGGGCGAACGTCTCAAAAAGGACATCACGGTTGACGAGGTGCGCAAGCTCAAGGGTTTTTTCAACCTCTCGGCAGCCGATGGCGGGCGACGGGTTGCCATTGTTGATTCCGCCGACGAAATGAACATTTCCGCCGCTAATGCCTTGTTGAAGATCCTCGAAGAACCCCCTGAAAAGACTACAATTCTTCTAATCAGTCATCGCCCGATGAGCCTGCTGCCAACCATCCGTAGCCGCTGTCGCGAACTCAGATGCGCGCCAGTTGGACCCGATGATCTGGGCCGCGCCCTGAGCCTTGCGGGGTTTGATGAAGGCCGGATCGACGCGGGCCTGACCACCCTCGCCGCAGGTTCGATCGGCGAGGCGATCCGGCTTTTGGCCAGTGACGGCGTGCCGCTTTATGGCGAGCTGGTCGCGCTGCTGAAATCCGCGCCGGGGATGGCGCGCCCTGCCCTTTTGCGCATGGCCGAAAGCTGCGGGGGCAAAAATGCCACCGGCCGTTATGATCTGGTGCTTGGTCTGCTTGAGCGGCTGCTGCATCGCCTCGCGCTTGCCGGTATCGGCGCAGATCGCCTTAGCAATGCGGTCAGCGGCGAGATTGAAACCCTGTCGCGCCTCTCGCCTGATCCGGCGCGCGCGCGCATCTGGGCTGAGCTTTCACAGACACTCGCTGCGCGCAGTGCCCACGGGCGCGCGGTTAATCTTGACCCGACCTCGGTGATCCTTGATATGTTGCTAAAGATTGATCAGACGGCTGCACGTCAGGCAACTGCCTGAACCGAGCCTGCCCCAGCCTCAGGAACGCCGACATGCCCCAGCCGCCGCAAATCGTAGACAGCCATTGCCACCTCGATTTCCCCGATTTCGCCGATGAGTTACCAGAGATCGTCGCGCGCGCCCAAACCGCGGGCGTAGGCCGGATGCTGACCATCTGCACCAGCCTGCCGTCAGAGCCGGACGTGCGCGCCATAGCCGAGCGTTTCCCCGCCGTTTTTTATGCCGTCGCCACCCATCCCATGAGCGTGGAAAAAGAGCAGATGGCCTCGCTTGACGCCCTGCTCAAAATCGCCCGCCACCCCAAAATGGTTGGCATCGGCGAGACCGGGCTTGATTATCACTATTCCGCTGACAGCGCGCCACTTCAGCGACAAAGCCTGCTTATCCATATCGAGGCCGCGCGCCAAACCGGCCTGCCCCTGATCATTCACGCGCGCGACGCCGACGACGACATGGCGCGAATTTTGCGCGATGAGCATACAGCGGGGAGCTTTACCTGCGTCATGCATTGCTTCTCTTCAAGTGCCGCTTTGGCCGAGGCTGCCATTAACCTTGGCTTTTATCTCTCCATGTCCGGCATCGCCACGTTCAAGAACTCACAACAAGTGCGCGATATTTTCGCCACCTGCCCGCTTGATCGCGTATTGGTCGAGACCGACGCGCCTTATCTGGCTCCCCCGCCCCATCGCGGACGGCGAAAGAGCCGGCCTATACCGCGCTGACGGCAGCCGTCGGAGCAGAGCTGTTTCAGAAACCCTATGCGGAGTTCGCGGCCATCACGTCGGCCAATTTTGATCGCCTGTTCACCAAGGCTGCGGCTTGGCAACAGGAGAGCGTATAATGGCGATCACGCGCTACACCATCCTTGGCTGCGGCTCGTCAGGCGGAGTTCCGCGCCTCGGCGGGCATTGGGGGGAATGTGACCCAAACAACCCCAAAAACCGCCGCCGCCGCTGCTCAATGCTGGTCGAACGCATCACCGAAGAGGGGATTACCCGTGTGCTGATTGACACGTCCCCCGACATGCGCGCGCAGTTGCTTGATGCAAATATCGGCGCTCTGGACGGGGTGGTTTACACCCATCAACACGCCGATCATGTCCACGGCATTGATGATTTGCGCATGATCGTTTTCAACACCAAACGCCGCCTGCCGGTCTGGGCCGATGCGCCGACCCATGCGGCCCTGATCGCGCGGTTTGGCTATGCGTTCGTGCAGCCAGAGGGCAGCCCCTATCCGCCAATCCTCGATCTTCATCTGATGTCGGGCGCGGTCAGCATCTCTGGCGGGGGGGGCAAAATCACGCTTGAGCCGTTTCGGGTGGGCCACGGCAGCATCGACGCTCTTGGCTTTCGCATCGGAGGTTTGGCCTATTTGCCCGACGTCTCCGAGATGTACGCCGAAAGCTGGGAGGCCGTGCAAAACCTCGACATCTGGGTGCTTGACGCGCTGCGCCGCAAACCCCATCCGACCCATACCCATCTGGCCCAAAGCTTGGACTGGATCAAACAGGTCGCCCCCAAACGCGCAGTTCTGACCAACCTGCATCTTGATCTGGATTACGAAACGCTCAAGGCCGAGACCCCTGACAACGTAACCCCAGCCTATAATGGCATGGTGTTGGAGCTTCCCGACTAGAAGTATAGGCTCGCCTCTACCCCGGACTAAGCCCGCGCATCCGCTCCGAGCGGCGACGTAGCAGTTCAACCGTGGTCAGCAACATGATCGAGATCACCACCAACACGGTCGCAACCGCCAGAATAGTCGGGCTGATCTGCTCGCGAATACCGCTGAACATCTGGCGCGGAATGGTGCGTTGTTTGACGCCCGCAAGCTGCAACACCACCACAACCTCGTCAAACGAGGTGATAAAGGCGAACAATCCGCCCGAGATCACCCCCGGCAGAATAAGCGGCATTTGCACCTTGAAGAAGGTACGCAACGGCCCCGCCCCCATATTGGCAGAGGCACGGGTCAGGCTGTTGTCAAACCCGACCAGCGTGGCCGTAACCGTGATGATAACAAAGGGCGTACCCAGAACCGCGTGGGCCATAATGAGGCCAAGATAGGTATTGGCCAAGTCGATCTTACTGAAGAAAAAGAACAGGCCCGAGGCGGTGATAACCAGCGGCACAATCATCGGCGAAATCAAAATGGCCATGATCGCGCGCCGGTAAGGCATCTCCTCGCGGCTAAGACCGATTGCCGCCAGCGTGCCAATCGAGGTTGCCAGCAGGGTCGCCAGCGTGCCGATAAAGAAGCTGTTGCGCATGGAGCGTATCCACTGCGCGTTCTGCCAAACATCGGCCCACCAACCAAGCGTTGCGGTCGGGTCTTTTATGCCGTTGGTGAGGATATCCATATACCAGCGCAACGAAAACGCCGCCGGATCAAGCGACAGCATCCCCGAGGTAAAGCTGAAATAAGGCACCACGTTAAAGCTGAGCGGAATAACGATGATGATCGGCCCGATCAGGAATAAAAACACCAGCGCGCAAAGGCCGCGAAACGAGTAAAACCACAAAATATCGCCCGATGTCGCATAGGGCGGCATCGCCAGACGGTATCTCCCCGAGGACAACCACAGCGAAATGCTGCCAAGCACATAGCCCAGCAGCAGCATTGCGACACCGTAGCCCAGGGCGAACACATATGTCCCGGCCGCGAATAATATCCCCATGCACAGCAAGCGCGCCGCCCAGCGGCTTTGCACATATTGCGCGCAAATCGCTGATAACACGGTGAAAATCACGCCACCGGTCAGCAAATACGGGATCATCAGCGACGTATCCCCTTGAGCGGTCAGAAAGCCGATAATCGCGCCCAGCCCTCCGGACCAAGCCATCGTGAACCAAAGCGAGGGTTTTTCGGGAATATAGCGATAGGTGCCAGTCATGCTCATGATCTTTATCCCAACTTCATATTGTCAATGCCGATCACCCGGTCATAAATCCAGAACAGGAACATGACGATCACCAGCAACACCAGCCCGAGGGCGGCGGCAAAGTTCCAGTTGAGCGATTTGCGCATGTGGAAATCGATCAGGTTCGAGATCATCTGCCCGTCCTGCCCACCAACAAGAGCCGGCGTGATATAATAGCCGATAGCGAGAATGAACACCAAGATCGCGCCCGCTCCGATCCCCGGAATGGATTGCGGGAAATAGACCCTACGAAACGCGGTGGCATTGGTCGCCCCCATGGACTTGGCCGCGCGCACATAACTCGGTGGAATAGTCTTCATCACCGAATAAAGCGGCAATATCATGAACGGCAGCAAAATATGCGTCATGGCAATCAGCGTGCCGGTCTGGTTATAGATCAACGAGAATCGCTCCCCGTCCGAGGTTAGCCCAAACAGCACGAACAAATCGTTCATCACCCCCTGCGCTTGCAGCATGGCAATCCACGCCGTGGTTCGCACCAATAGCGAGGTCCAGAACGGCAGCAACACGAGGATCAGCAACAAGTTTGACGTGCGCACCGACAAGGTCGACAGCAAATAGGCAATCGGATAGCCAAGTACCAATGTGGACAGCGTCACGATCAAAGAGATTTTCATGGTGCGCAGCAGCAGCATCACATAGATACGCCGCGATTTATCCTCGCGCACGATAGAGCCATCCGCCAACAGCTTGAAATCGAGCGCCTTGGCTAAATAGCCGGGGGTAAACACCCGTGACGAGGTCTTCATCCCCTGCCATACATCCAGTCTGGCCCATTTCTTGTTCACACCGATAAGGGATTGCTTAAACGGCGCTTCCAGCTTCTTGGCCTTGCGCGCGGATGAGGTGAACAACGAGCGTGCACCCGCAAGCTCGCGATTGACCCGCGTGGCGACCTGACCAATGGTGCGATCTTTCTTGGTAGCAACCAGATCGGCAACAAGGGCCTTAAACATCTTCTCGGTCGGCTCGGATTTACCGTCCCCCGGCTTTAACACCTCAGTGGTGCGCGGCATCAGCGAGGCAAAACGCGGGTCATGAACACCCTGCCACAGCAGCGAGATAATCGGGATGATGAAGGCGACAATAATGAAGGCGAGCAGCGGCAAAACCAGCCCAAAGGCCCGCATCCGGCTTTTAAACATCGCCTGCGCCAGTTTTTTACGTAAAGGAGTGCCGTCGGCGGCAACGAGGGGCACTGAAATGTCGCTCATGTCATATCCGGATTTTATTGAGGAACGAGAGGGGGCCAAGCTGCGGCCCCCTCCCCTGATTTTAAGCCAGGCTTATTGAGCCAACCAAGCGTTGAAACGCTCGTTCAGCTGGTCCTGATTGTCAGCCCAGAATGCAGAATCGTTCTGCAAAGCTGTTTTGAAGTTGGCAGGAGCGGTCGGCATTTCTGGACCCATCGCCAAGGAAGGCTTGGTGATATAGTTGCCAACCAGAGCTGACGACGACAAACGAGCCGGGCCGTAGCTGATATAGGACGCCTGAGCGGCCAACTGCTTGGTCGCAGTCGAGAAAGCCAGGAAGTCCATGGCCAGATCTTTATTCGGCGCACCTTTGGGGATGACCCAGAGGTCAAAGTCAAAGATTTGACCATCCCAAACGATCTTGAACGGCTGATTTTCAGCAGCCACGGCGTTAAAGATACGACCATTATAAGCAGTGGTCATAGCAACTTCACCATCGGCAAGCAGCTGTGGCGGTTGTGCGCCAGCTTCCCACCAAACGACGCTGTCCTTGATGGTGTCAAGCTTGGCAAATGCCCGATCCACACCTTCAGGTGTCATCAGCAGCGGATAGATGTCCTTGGCAGCAACACCGTCAGCGGCCAGAGCCATTTCAAGGTTTGCTTTTGGACCTTTGCGCATACCGCGCTTGCCGGGGAATTTCTTCAGGTCGAAGAAATCAGCCATAGTCGTCGGGCCAGTGGCAAACTTTGTGGTGTCATAGGCATAGATTGTCGACCACACGATATTGGCCACGGCACAGTCGGAAATCGCGCCGGGGATAAAGTCTTTGAGAGCCGGTGTTCCGTCCGGAGCAGGCGGCAGAATGGCCGGATCAATCGGCTCAAGCAAGCCTTCGTCACAGCCACGAACAGCGTCCGAAAGCTCCACATCAACGATGTCCCAAGTGACATTGCCCGCTTCAACTTGCGATTTCACTTCGGACAGACCGCCGTTGTAATCCTCGGAAAGGATCGTATTGCCAGTCTTTGCCATCCAAGGCTTTTGATAAGCCTCAACTTGGGATTTGGTGTACGCCCCCCCCCAAGATACGACGGTAAGCTCGCCCGCAGACAAAGCACCGGCAAGCAGCGCTGAGGCGGCAGCCCCGATAAGTAGTGATTTAATATTCATTAATAGTCTCCCTAAAGAAGCTGGCCTAGCCAGCAGTTTTCATCACAGCAGGAACGAACAGACCCCCGCGCAATGGTTCACGTCACGCATCAAGCGCGCGACAATCCTCTTTGGCCCAACTGACCTTAGTGGTTTCCCCCACTTTCAGATGTTTTTGACCACTCGCATTCGCCACTTTGACCACGAAATCATCATTGCCGAGAACACTCATCCGGCAGCGGATATGGTCGCCGAGATAAATCAGCTCCAGCACCTTGGCATCGACCGCCTGAGCATTGCTCTTGGCGCCAATATCCACACGCTCGGGCCTTACCGACAAGGTCGCGGCAGTGCCGGCCTCGCCACAATTGATCGCCATCGCCTCGCCGAGATGTCCGCTGCCGTAATCGACCGTGGCCACCCCGTCTTTGACCGATTTAACCGTGCCTTTCAGCGTATTATTCTCGCCGATAAACTGGGCCACGAAGGCATTTTCAGGCCGCTCGTAAAGATCACTGGGGCTGGCCAATTGCTGGATCACCCCATCCTCGAACACCGCAACCCGGTCTGACATGGTCAGCGCTTCGGATTGATCATGTGTCACATAAACCACGGTGACGCCGAGACGATCATGCAGGTGCTTGATCTCGTATTGCATATGCTCGCGCAGTTGTTTGTCCAGCGCGCCCAGAGGCTCGTCCATCAACACCAGCTCGGGTTCAAACACCAGACTGCGCGCCAGTGCGATGCGTTGCTGCTGACCACCCGAAAGTTGCGCCGGACGGCGGTTAATAAAGTCGACCATTTGCACCATATCAAGCGCGCGAATGACATTGGCCTCGCGCTCGGATTTGGATTGGCCGCGCACTTCCAGCGGGAAGGACAGGTTTTCACCCACAGTCATATGCGGAAACAGCGCGTAGTTCTGAAACACCATGCCGATGCCGCGTTTATGCGGCGGGATGTGGTTGATCGGTTTGCCGTCGAGCAAAATATCGCCGTAGGTCGCGGTTTCGAACCCGGCCAGCATCATCAGGCAAGTGGTCTTGCCCGAGCCTGATGGGCCAAGCATGGTCAGGAACTCGCCTTTACCAATGTATAAGTTCAGGTCCTTAACCACCAAAACTTCGCCGTCATAACTCTTTTGGACGTGGTCAAAAACCACGAACCCATCTTCTTTGGATATGGTGGACAAGCTGTTCCTCCCTAGAACAATATTCTCAAGCAGGCCGCCGTAAATCGCAGCTCTTGCTAAAATCCAATCATATTAGCTCCGGCAATGCAACCGATTGATGGTCCAAAAACGGCATTTTAGATGTCGAATTTGACGATTTGATCAAATTGCCCATTGGCGCAACTCAAACCTGTACAAACGTTCCCAGTCTTGGAACTTCAGTCCAGCCGGGGCTTAATTGATCGAGCGCCTCGATCAGCGTCATGTCTTCAAACATGTTTAATGCTGCCTTGTCGCGGGCAAATTTAAGCGCGAATTTTTCTGCCAGCGCGGCCTTAAGCTGCGCCCCAATTCCCGGCGACAAGTCGCGACAGGTTTGCGGCAGATCCAACAGGCTTGAGTGGTCAAACTGCTGTTTCTTGCGGGCATAACGACTGGTGGGGTTGGCGTTCAGCTCATAATTCACGAACCCCTGCCCTTGTTTCAAGTACTTGAGATGCCAATAGAAAAAACCCGCAAACCGGCGCCTCATCTCGCCACGACCGAATCGCTCAAACCGTTTATCATAGTAAAACCGCGTGTCCTCGGAGGCGACAAAATAGCCGTGATCTCCGCCTCCAACCACCGGATCAAACGCCGGAATCCCCAAGGTGCCATCCTTGGCGCGCGCAATATTAAACCCCGAAAAGCAATGCTGAAACCGCATGTCAACCTGACCGTTGCGAAACGCATTAACCATCTTTTCCACCTCACGGGGAATCGCCAGATGATCGTCGTCAAGCTTGACCACCACCTGAAATCGGGTCTGGGCCAGCGCGAAATTGGAGTAATTGACCATACTCTCGGGCGAATCCCCCGGCGTGTTGGCATGGGCCGCACTTCCAAGCGGCTGCACCCGGTCAGTATAATGAAAAACCCGCATCTTGGGGCCAAACTCGGCCACCAAACGCGCCAGAATATTGGGAGTGTCGTCGGTGCATTGATTATAAACCACCACCAACTCGTCATAATACTCCAGATGCGAGCGAATAGTGGCCTCAACGAAATCGGCCCCATTGCGACAGCGCATAAACGCACTGATCCCCGGTACTCGCGCAGCGATATTCATATCCGACGGGCGAAACTGGTAACCGGTCACTATCTCCATGGTCGCGCGCTGCCTGTCGTTTTTTCGCATCTGCGAGCGATGGTAAAGGCCGCACAAATCAGGCACAAGGCCCGGCCCGGTTAATTTCCTGCCAATTTGGGCTGTTGTTTTTGTCCTATTGCCAGTATCTGAAGGAAACCAATGCGTGCCTTTTACTGGCGCGGCCAACAGGATTAAGAAACCATGAAAGCAGTCATTCTTGCAGGCGGGCTCGGCACTCGGATCAGCGAAGAATCCCATCTGCGCCCCAAACCGATGATCGAGATCGGCGGCAAACCGATCCTGTGGCACATCATGAAAATCTACGCGGCAGCCGGCATCACCGAGTTCGTGATTTGCTGCGGCTACAAGGGCTACATCATCAAAGAATACTTCGCCAATTACTTTTTGCACATGTCGGATGTGACGTTTGACATGTCCGAAAACTCCATGCAGGTGCATAATCGCAAGGCCGAACCGTGGAAAGTGACGCTGGTCGACACCGGCGACGTGACCCAGACCGGCGGGCGGCTAAAGCGGGTGAAAGACTATCTCGACGGCACGTTTTGCCTAACTTATGGTGACGGGGTCACCGATCTTGACGTCCGCAAAGTCATCGAGTTTCACCGCGCCGAGCGCACCTTGGCCACGGTCACCGCCATTCAGCCCGACGGACGGTTTGGCGCGCTCGAGATGGAGGGTAACCGGGTCAAAAGCTTCCTTGAAAAGCCGCGCGGCGACGGGCGCTGGATCAGCGGCGGCTTTTTTGTGTGCGAGCCCGAAGTGATCGACCTGATTGAGCGCGACGACACCATGTGGGAGGCTGGCCCGCTTGAAACTCTCGCTCATGACAACCAGCTTTCGGTCTGGAAACATGACGGATTTTGGAGCGCGATGGACACTCTGCGCGACAAAAACACGCTCGAAGAAATGTGGGCCGAGCGCCGCGCCCCTTGGAGAATTTGGGCCTGATGCAATTTTGGCGCGGCAAACGGGTTCTGATCACCGGCGATACCGGTTTTAAGGGCAGCTGGCTGACCCTGTGGCTTCACGATCTCGGCGCGCAAACCTTCGGCTGCGCCCTGCCACCCGACACCACGCCCGCGCTGTTTAATCAACTTGAGCTTCACACGCTAACCCACGGATATATCTGCGATATTCGCGATGAAGTAGCCCTGCGTGCGCGGGTTCTCGACGTGCAACCAGACGTGATTTTCCACCTCGCCGCCCAGCCTCTGGTGCGTCTGTCTTATGACGATCCCCTGACCACTTGGGGCAGCAATGTGATGGGCACCGCCAACCTTCTCAACGCGGTTCGCGCGCTCACATCCAAGGTCGCGGTGGTGGCGATCACCACCGATAAAGTCTATCAAAACCTCGAGACAACAACGCCTTACACCGAGGCAGATCGCCTTGGCGGCCATGACCCCTACAGCGCCAGCAAAGCCGCAACCGAACTGGTCGTCGCCTCTTATCGCAGCGCATTTTTCCAGCAAAACTCCCAAATTCGCGTCGCAACCGCACGCGCAGGCAACGTGATCGGCGGAGGCGACTGGGCGCAAGACCGACTGGTTCCCGACATCGTGCGCGCCCTCGCCCAGAGCCAGCCGGTCTCGGTACGCAACCCCAACTCAGTGCGCCCATGGCAGCATGTTTTAGACCCGCTTTCAGGCTATTTACGACTGGCCGAGCGCCTCTACACCGACCCCGATCCCGCCTTTCAATCGGCCTTCAACTTTGGCCCAAACACCGACGACAGCCACAGCGTCAAAGAGCTGGTCGAGGCCAGTTTTCGCGTCTGGCCCGGCCAATGGAGCGAGGATATCGACCCAAACGCCCCGCATGAGGCCAATTTGCTGAACTTAACCATTGAAAAATCACGCGACCTGCTCGGCTGGAGCCCCCGTTGGGATTTCGCCGCAGCGGTCGAACACACCCTGCGCTGGTATCAACAACAAAACGCCCAAGCCGCCCCGTTGGCGCTGGCTCGCGCTGAAATTGTCAGGTTCATGAACACATGAAATTCACCCCCCTCCCCCTGTCTGGAGCTTGGTTAATCGACCTTGAAAAACGCGAGGATGCGCGCGGATTTTTCGCCCGTCAATATTGCGAGGACGAGTTTGCGGCCCAAGGTCTGCACACCGATTGGGTGCAGCTCAACACCGCCATGAACGTCCAGACCGGCACGGTTCGCGGCCTGCATTTTCAGCTCCCCCCCAAAGCAGAGATCAAGCTGGTGCGCTGCCTCAAAGGCGCGATTTTTGATGTGATTGTGGACTTGCGCCAAGGCTCTGACACGTTTGGAAAATTTGCGGCGCTTGAGCTGAGCGATCAAAATCGCAGCATGCTCTATATCCCCGAAGGGTTCGCGCATGGCTATCAAACGCTCGCGCCGCAAACCGAGCTTTTGTATTTCCATTCAGAGCGTTACAGCCCCGGATACGAGGGTGGTTTGCGATTTAGTGACCCGACAATGGGGATCAAATGGCCGCTGAAAGCGCAAGAAGTCTCGCCCCGAGATCTTGCGTTTCCGACCCTTGAGGGCATCACCCCGCTAAAAGTCTAACGCATCTTTCGCCGCGCATTCAGACGCTTGAGATAGGCGCCAACCAGCCCAAGTTTGCGCCCACGCGAGCGCCCGACATCCCCCCAAGCCTGCGCATCAAGGTGGTAGGCGGGCAGCATCGCCACCAGCTCGTCAACGCTTTGGGTATCGCTATTAAACTCAACCAACTGCGTCGGTTTTGACGCCATGAAGGCGCGAACATCGGCCAAATGCGCCTCCCAATCCTGCCGCCAAAACTCCAGACACTCGGCCTCGCTCGCAAAGCCCTCGGCCTGCATCACCATTGCCAAAAAAGTGCCGTGACCGTGCTTGACGCGCGACTTAATCCACGCCTCCCGCCCCCGAATATTAAGCAGCAGGATCGTGTCAGGGTAATCGCTCAAAATCCTGCGAAAATCCTTGAACGCCTCATAAGTCTCGCTTTTGCTCTGCCACATCAGATCGGCGTAAAACACATGGTGATCAAAACCGTCAAACACCTTGCGCCCGGCCTTGATATTTTCGCGCATCATCAGCGCGATATTCTGGTTCTTGGCCAACAGATGCTTGAATTTGTGATGCGCGCTCAGATGGCCCGAGCCCGCGAACAGATTGGTCAGGCTGCGGGTCGCACATTTGTTGAACCCAACCTGAACAACGCGCGGCAAAGGAGAGGTCATCGGCGGTAAACCTTGCATTTGGAACGCGCCCTTATTGGCGAAAACCGCTCGCACGTCAATCGGCGCATCAATCTGTGGTGTCAATCAGTCCCGCACCGCATGAAATCTTGCCAGCCGATTTCAGATAAGATAGGTCGTCTGCGTAATGAACAGGCGCAGCTTTGTTCTCCCCTCAATCGCGACGCCGGGCCAGATGCTGAAAAAATTCTATAAAATGCTGGAAGATAAAGAGCGCGCGTGGCGTAATTCCTTTGGTGACGACATCTCGACCCCTGAGAAACGAGCGCAGGCGAGGCGTCATTTCAACTGGGTCGATCACGGGATTTTGCGGGTGTGGTGGACCAATTTCTACCCCGTGGCGAAAGGCGTTTATCGCTCAAACCACCCCTCCGCTGAACGGCTCGCGGCCTATAAAGCCAAGGGGATAAAGTCGGTTCTCAACCTGCGCGGCATCAGTAAATTCAGCTTCTATCTGTTTGAAAAAGAGGCCTGCGACGCGCTCGGTCTCAACCTCACCAGCATTCACATGTCGGCCACCCGCCTACCAACTGTCGAGCGGATTT
The DNA here is from genome assembly GCA_013151335.1 of Alphaproteobacteria bacterium. GTDB lineage: Bacteria > Pseudomonadota > Alphaproteobacteria > Rhodobacterales > Rhodobacteraceae > UBA5972. The sequence continues at coordinate 22,292 of JAADIJ010000136.1, forward strand.
TGGAGCTGGAGGCTCATTTT
>JAADIJ010000136.1:22414-28566 GCA_013151335.1 Alphaproteobacteria bacterium
GCGCGCAGCTAAGCGTAAAATTCGCCCATGTGAAAACCAGCCAGAAAGGCGTGCTCGATTTCTGTCTCGACAGCTACCGCGCACGCTCGCGCCAAAGCGATATTTCGTTTCGCGACTGGATCATGACCGAGTATGACCCCGAAGCACTGCAAGCGGATTTCGCGGCCAAGCGCAGCTTTGCGGGCTATCCAAAATTCCCGAATTAGCGCCGCAATCACGACCTGAATGCGAAAATCCCCCCGCCCGAATACCACCCCTCATGCCTGCCAGCCGCGTGACTTTTGGCACGGGTGCGGCTAGGTTTGGGCAAATCAAGCACGGCAAGAGCAGCGTTTGGGTCGCTGGAAACTGCCAGCATCGGTGCCCGAAAGGATTTTCGAATGAGCGTATCTCCCTTGGTCAAAGGCCTATCCTTCATCATTTTCGCCGCGCTGCCATCATTGGCCACCGCACAAACCGGCGTCACCATCAAACAGATAGACCGAACGCTCGCGCCTAAGGTTTTCGCCGGATATACCGACATCGCCAAAGCCCATTTCGGCGCGAGCGCACGCGACAGTCTAGGTGACGAAAGCGCGCAAAACGTAGTCTCTTTTCCTGCAGGCACCGCCAAAGAGTGGAGTGCGCCCACATCGAACGGCCCTGTCGATCTGGTCATCGCCCTGCCCGGCCCCGCCCCAGCAGCAGTTGGCGGCTTTGAGTTGGTGGTTTTCAAAGGCGGCCGCTCAGAATTTGAGGTATTCGTCAGCGCCACCGGCGAGAACGGGCCTTGGAAATCACTGGGCGAGGTCTCCACATTCGTTCCGCAATCAGAGGCCGCCAGCGCCTATCAAAACGAGGATCAAATCGCCCCGCAACTCTATCAATTCTCGCAAATTATCAATATCCGCGCGCTGCGTATTCGCTTCAAAAAGGCGCAATTTTATACCTATTACCATGTGCGCCATGTGGCGATTTTTGCCCAAGGCGGCAGCAAAGACGCGGGCTTGCCGGACGTGGTCGCGGGTGGTGCGCGCAATCTGGCCTCGCCCAATTTCGAGGGCGGGCTGATCCGTTATCCCGGCAGCGACGCGCTGGCGCAACTCTTGCATGACGGCGATCTGACCTCGCTTTGGACAGCACCAAACGGCAGCAATTCCGCCAATTTGACCTTTATGTTTGGCGAGGGCGAGGCCGTGCGCCTTGATCGGATCGAGCTGGTCTCGCCGCCCTCCTCCTCGTTCGTTCGAGCAGATCGCGCCACGGTCAGCGTCTCGATTTCCGACACGCCCACCAGAGGAATGCAGCGAATACAATCGCTTAACCTTAACTGGCGCGCGGGACGGGCGATTATCGACCTGCCAAAAGGCACGCTCGCGCGTTTTGTCGATATCTCGCTCAGCCAGCCAAATGGCAGTCCAAAACCGATCGCGCTTAGCGAAGTTCAACTGATTGAAAGCAACGCGCGCGACTATCAGTCCCTCGTCGTGATTGGGCGCAAATCGCCGGGGGCTGTCCGTGCCAGCAGTGCTCAAACCCAAATCTCGCAGGACCAGGAGCCAAACGATACCGTCGCCCAAGCCCAGCAAATTCCGGTCGGGCAGAGCTTTGCAGGCGCACTCTGGCCGGAAACCGACGTGGATATTCTGAGGCTCGACGCCACCTCGGCCAAAGAGGCCGAACTTGACATCAAGCTCGAGGCCCTATCCGGCGTCACCGCCTCGTTCTCTATCGCGCGCAAAATTGCAGGATCGCCGCCAAATTTCGCCTATAACCCCCCGGTCAATGCCGCCCTGCCGACCACGATCAAAAGCGGCGATTACCTCGTGCGGGTGGGTCGCCCGCAAAGCTCCAGCATCGTGGTGGTAATCGACGACAGCGGCAGCATGTCCGGCCAGAGCGACAATATTTATGCGGCATTCTCGGCATTTCTGGCCGCCAAAAGACCAAATGACGCCGTGGCAGTCGTGCGATTTGGCGCGAGCATAGAGACCCTGTCGGATTTCACCAGCGATGCCGATCTGCTGGCAAATCGCCTTGCCGACCAGCTCGGCAAAAGCGGAGGCTCACCAGTCTATAAAGGCTTGCTGAAAGCTGGCGAGTTGCTGCGTCAACGCCCAGGAGATCGCGCGATTATTTTGATTTCTGACGGCGCAAATTCCTCCTCATCCAGCAGCATCCTTGATGTGTGGTCCCTGCTCAAAGACGACAGCATCCGGTTTTACGGCATCGGTTTTGGCCCCGATCTCAACCCCTATACCGACTATTCCATGCCTGCGCGCGCGCGCCGCGTGCTTGACACATGGGCACGCGCCAGCGGCGGATTTTTCGCCGAAGCCCCTGATGGGGCCGAACTGGCGCAGGTGTTTTCGCGCATATCGCAAGATTTCCGCCAACCCAGCCGCTATCGGATCACCACCAACCTGCGCGAGATCTCCTACGGCCAGATCGAAATCGGCTCGGTCGGCGTACAAATCGCGGGCGAGAATGCGCCGCTGATCGAGCTTATTTTGGACGCTTCCGGCTCCATGCGCTCTAAAAAGAACAAAATCGATGGCGCTCTCAAGATTGACGTGGCCAAAAAAGTGCTGACCGACGTGATCAACGCCCTGCCCATCGGCGCCGAGGTCGGGGTGCGGGTGTTTGGCCAGAATATTCGCGAGGGCCAGTCCGGAGATTGCTTCGATATCGAAGTGATCAAGCCCTACGGGCCGGTCAATCGCGCGCAGCTTATCGCCCAGATAAACGCCATTCGCCCGCTTGGAACCACGCCGATTTATTCGTCACTGCTGTTAGCGATGGGCGATTTGCGCGATCAGGGCGGCACCGGCAAAAAGGTCATCGTGATCCTGACCGATGGCAAAGAAGAGTGCCGCGACCCAAGCGAATTGCCCGGTCTGGCGGCGGCGGCGCAGGATTTTGGCGTTGATTTACAGCTCAACATCGTGGGGTTTGCGTTGGCGGATGAAAAAACCAAATCGATCCTGACCGAGGCCGCATCAGTGACCGGCGGGCAGTTTTTTGACGCCCAAGACGGCAAGTCCCTCGCCCGTGCCCTCAGACGCTCATTTGGCAGTCTCGATTTCAATGTGAGAGTCAAAACTGGCAAAATAATCGCCAAAGGTCGCGTGGACGGGCCCCCTCTCAGGCTTCGCGCCGGGGTTTACACCGTCGATGTGCTGACCGCGAACGGCGTTCTTCCCATTACAAATGTCCGAGTGAAACCCGACCTTCGCCACACCGTCAACCTCGTAAACAAGGGCGATGCTCTGGGAGTTACCGAACGTTATCAACCACTTGGCAAAATTGACGGAAATTAAGCCGCGTTAACCTCAAACCTCAAACTTCGCCTCAAGCGCGCTCGCATCACCAATCTCGTCCTTGACATGGGCCGCATAGGGCTTGCGGTGGCCGCGATATAAAATGCCGGTATTCATGCCGTCATCGGTCATGATACGGCGCGCAGCACGGGCCGGATCGTCGGTTTCTTCGACCGAAGCGCGATGCACGGCCCCCTTCCACTCTCGCTCGTCGGGGCGGAAAGTGACGCACGGGCTGAGAATTTCGACGAACGAAAAACCGGGATGATTAACCGCTTCAACGATAGTTTTAGTCGAGTTCTTGATGTCACCGGAAAACTCGCGCGCCACGAAATTGGCCCCCGAAGCCAGCGCGATCACCAGCGGATGAAACGGCGAAAGGCCAGTGCCGCCGGGCGAAAGCGCGCTGTCCCAATCAGGCTCGGTCGTCGGCGAGGGTTGGCCCTTGGTCATGCCGTAAACCCGATTATCCATAACGATATAAGTCATGTCGATATTGCGCCGACAGGCATGCAAAAAGTGATTGCCGCCAATGGAAAATCCATCGCCATCACCGCTCATCACCATCACCGTCAGGTCGGGCCGCGACACTTTCAGCCCTGCGGCCAGCGCCAACGAGCGCCCGTGAACCCCATGAAAACCATAGCAATTCGTATAGGCCGGAATGCGCGAGGAACAGCCAATTCCCGAGATCACCGCCATGTCCTTTGGGTCGCGGTTGAGCTCGGCCATGGCCTTGGTGATCGACATCAGCACATGATAATCGCCACAACCGGGGCACCAGATCGGCGCAATGTCGGACTTGTAATCCTTGGCCTTGAAAGCGTTGGCGTTCATGATGCGCTCCAATCCATAATCCGGGCGGCGATTTCGTCAGGACCGATCAGGTTTGGCCCCTCGCGGTTGAGTTGTTTGACCTCGAACGGCAGGTCCATATGGGCGCGAATATAGCGCAAAAACTGGCCGGAGTGGGTCTGTTCCACCACCAGCACGCGCTTGGCGCCCGCCAGTGCCGCCGCCAAAGCCGCGCCCGGAAACGGCGAGATTTGTCTCAGCGCCACCAGTTTTATGTCCGTCAAACCACGCAACGCCTCACGCGCTGTGCCGGTTAACGAGCCCCACGTCAGAACCACCGTGTCGCCCTCACCCTCGACCACGCCCCAATGATTGCCATAGTCAAACCCCTCGATTTTGGCGCGGCGTTTGTCCATCTGGCTCTTTTGATCCGAGGCCAGACCCGAGGGCGTTCCGCGCAGATTATGCGTCAACCCATCCGCCGTATATTGCCCGCCCCGTGTTCCGGGAATGGCCATCGGCGAAACCCCGTCAGCGGTCATGGCATACCGCTCATAGGTCTGTGCGTCACTCGCGTCAGCAGTCTTTCGCCCAGCCAGAAAGGCCACATCGGCGGGGCGTTCGATCAGCACACGCGCCTGCCCAAGCGACTGATCCGAAAGGACAATCACCGGCGTCTGCATCACCTCCGCCATATGCACCGCCCATTGTGCCGTGAACAGACAGTCGGCCACACTGGTCGGCGCAATCACCACATGCGGCGCGTCTCCGTGAAAGCCATAGACCGCGATATTAAGGTCTGATTGCTCGGATTTGGTGGCAATGCCGGTCGAGGGACCGCAGCGCATCACGTCAATCACCACCACCGGAACTTCGGCGGCGACGGCAAGACCAAGCGCCTCCATCATCAGCGCGAGGCCGGGGCCGGAGGTTGCGGTAATCGACGGGCGACCGCCAAAAGATGCACCGATGGCCATGTTGATCGAGGCCAACTCGTCCTCGGCCTGCACCAAGGAGCCACCGATTTTCGCTAGCGAGGGCGCGAGATATTCCAAGACTTCGGTCGCAGGCGTGATCGGGTAAGCGGCAGCAAAACGGATGCCCCCTCGAATTGCTCCAAGCCCCACGGCCTCATTGCCGGTAATCAGCCAGCGCTTGCCGGTTTTTTCCGAAGCAGGAGCCAACGGATAGGCGTGTGTGCTGCGCGCAGCCTCGCTCATCCCCGCCTCGATTGAGGCACGACTAGCGGCAACCACGGCCTCACCTTTTTTGCCAAGCTTGGCGGTGACAACCTCCATCAGCGCCTCCATCGGCAGACCGATCAGCCCGGCGATAATGCCAACGGCCACCATGTTTTCACGTCCGCCCTCAATCGCCGACGCCAGGTCTTTGAGCGCGCAACTCTCTATATCAACGCCGGTCTCGGCCAACAGCGCCGGCACCGCGCCCGCTTTGGGATCAGCGAACACCAGCCCGTCGCTCGCCACCGGCATGTTGCCGATAAAGCGGTCGGCCCCTTTCCAGTCAATCGCGATCAGGACATCAAAATCCTTGCTCATACATTCGGCAGGATGCGTGGCCAACCGTACCAGCGCCGCCGCCTCTCCGCCACGAATCTGCGGCCCGACCGAGCGGTTAAGAACCCCGTACCAGCCGCACTTTCCCGCAGCCTCCAACAACAGAGACCCCGCCGTAATCGCCCCCGCTCCGCCAGTGCCGACAATGGCAAAAGAAACGCTCTCGCTTGGGGCAAAAGAAACGCTCCCGCTTGGGGCTTGCGGCTCGGTCATGTGGTTTGCTCCTCATCTATGGTCAATTTCTGGTTGACCCTATTTAGGTATTCGAGTACCTATTTACGGTAATAAGGATAGCGCGCCTTGTCAACAAGGCAAACACAGGAGAGAAACCAATGGCACGACGCTGGGTAATGGTTGCAGCAGGCAGCGCGCTGAAGCTCGAAGACTTCACGCCAACCGCCCCCGAAGCGGGCGAAGTGGTGATTAAAATCGCCGGTTGCGGCGTCTGTCACACCGACCTTGGCTATTACTATGACGGTGT
>JAADIJ010000005.1 GCA_013151335.1 Alphaproteobacteria bacterium
GCGTCAAACGCCTCTGCCGTCAGGTTAAACGCCAGCGTTACCTCGCCTGAAGGCTTGTCGCGAACCACCGCGCTCAACCCATGCCCAAACTCGACCGTTTCGGCGATTTTCAGCCGCTTTGCCGGTTTTGCCAAGGCGCGCCAGTGGCCTTGTTCGTCGGGGTTAAGTAGGGTGATTTCGACCTTGGCATGGGTCTCTCCCTGATCGCTGATCCGTCGCCGCTGACCAAACAGACGCGCCGGAATGACCTTGGTGTCGTTCAGGATCAACCGATCTCCGGGGCGCAAAATATCCACCAAATCAACCACATGATGATCCGAAATCTGGCCGTTTTGCGCCACCAGCAGCCGCCCCGCCGAACGCGGCGTTGGCGGACGGGTGGCGATCAGCCCCTCTGGCAGCTCAAAATCAAAGTCGGACAGTTTCATAGGTCGCGTCGCTCAATTCTCGTCCGGATTAATCGTCACAACCGGAGCTTTCGGCTTTTTCTTAACCTTCTTGCTCTTGTCTTGGCGAACGGTTTTGGGGATCGGCTGGCGGAATATTTCGCGAAACAGGCCGGGCGTGAGGATCGACAGCGGGTTCACCCCGACCTTTGGTGCGTCCACATTGCCCTTCAGCGTATAGGTAAACCCAAACAGCCCCTCGCCCTTTTTACGCCCAAACAGCCCGCCGAAAATCTTGCTTTGCTCGAGCAACCCATTGAGCAAATAGATCGGCGTGATGACCCCGCTCATATTCATGGTCTGCTCGGCGAAATCATACGTCCCCTCCATGGTCAGCCCAAGCGAAGCACCAATAGCGCTTGATTGCTTCATCACCACGCCGTCGGGATTAAGCTCGAACTTGGCGTTGATATCGGAAAAGGCAATGCCGTCGCCGCCGAGCTGCTCAAGCAGGCCAACCACGCTGATGGCCGACAGAATATCCGCCAAAGCCGAGGCATTTCGCACCCGCGTTTGCTTGATCTTAAGGGTTCCGTCATATTTGCCCTCTTCGCCGGTTGGCAACAACACCATATCCATACGCCCGCCAACCGCCGACGAGAATACACCCGCCGAGCGCAGAACCTCGCCCGCCTTGCTGGAGGTAAACCGCACCGCCGTACCACCGTTTTGCGGCGCCAGCGTGCCAACGACCCGCGCGCCGCCATTGACCTTGCCCGAGAACGAGCCGGTCACGCCGTTGGCGCTGGTCAGATCGCCCTCGATATCGGTCAGCGAAAGGCCTGAGCTGAGGATCAGGCGATCAAGCCGCGTGGTGATCTTGTTACCCTCGCTGCCTTTTTCGCTTTTCAGATCGCCAAACTTGCTCTTGCGAAAATCGATCACGCCACCGGTCAGCGAAAACGCGGCATTGCCGTTTTTATCAATGCGAATTTCCAGCGGAGCCTTCATCCAGCCGTCGATATCGACCTTGGTGAAGCGCACCACGTCAAGCTTGCCATTGGGCTTGAAGCTGACCATGCCCTCGGCCTCCAGACCTTGGGTTTTGATATCCAGCACATCAATTTTCGGCGGAGAGCCAAAGCTGCCCTCGACCGTCAGCGTCCCGCGGACATTCCTGGGCTTGCGCCAGCCCAGCGGATCTATCGCCAGGGCAAGGCGATTGAGGTCGGAAACCAGCTTGAATGTGGGCGGCTTGGCGCGCACTATATCAATGGTGACATGTCCGGTTCCCGTGCCTTTGACCGACCCTTTGGGCAGCACGATATCAAACTCGTCGAGAAATTTTTGCGACAGCTCTACCTGACCTTCAAACCGGCTTTTGCCTTTGTTTGCAGGGCCGAAATTCTGGGTCCAGACACCGGAAATCGGCAATTTCCCCAACTGCGCCCGACCGGAAATAGTCATGCCGGAATTGTCAACGAACGCGTCGAGCTGGTCTGCGGTCAGGGTTTTCCCCTTCACCAGCTTGGTCGAGGTCACGCCGCGCATGTCACCACTGATGGCCAGCGTGACCTGATCAAAGGTGACTTTATTTGACAGCGGAAATTCTATGGTGCCGGTGGTTTTGACCGATCCTTGAGCGATATCAACCGAAGTGCCACTTTTGGAGAGAAAGCGAAACGGCTTCAGGTCCAGCAGCGACAACAAGGACGGGATCGCGCTTTGGGTCTTTAACTTGACCACGGCGGGGGATTTTTTGATCCGAACATCGGTGATGACCATGCTTGAATCCGCCAAATTGACCTCGCCCCCATCGGGTGCGATCACCACACCTTGTTGCAGCACCATAGTCATTTGGTTGTTGGCCAGCACGCCGTAACCCTTGCCCCGTTCAATCGGCGGCATGTTGCGCATGAACCGCAGCGACAGCCCGGAGACATCAAACCCAAGCGTAATCTTGGGCTTTTTGCCGGGCTTGCCCCGCAAGGCCGCGGTGATATTTGACATGTCGCCGGCAAAAATATTGGCCTGCAACCAATCGCGGGTTTTGGTTTTATAGGTGAGCGGCCAGATCTCCATCATTCGCTTATGCGATAGATTGGCAACACTCAGATCAAGCGCGCTGGTCCAGCCTTTTGGCCCGGCGCTGAGACTTCCCTTTAAAATATAGCTGGTCTCCTTATCCACCAGCACCATCTGGCCGATATCGATCTTGAGCGGCGACAGTTGCACCCGCATATCAAGCGCACCCATATCGAATTTAAGCGGTTTGGCAAACATCCCCTGCGGGCTGAGTTCTACTTTGGTAAATTTCAGCTGGGCGATAATCGCGCCAACAGAGCGGTCAATTCGGTCGCCGAGATAGGCATGCCCCTCGGCCATAATATGCGCGGCAGCCGTATCGATAGTTATCTGATCAAACGACAGCTTCTCTTGGGTCTGATCATAGGACAAATAGATCTTGGCACCGGAAAACCGCGTCGGCATCTGCTCTTTGGTCTGGCGAAGACTGCCCGCGCCGATGTCCAGAACTCCGTTCATCTGGCCAAAATTGCCCTGTGCATCAATATTGAGCGAGACCGAACCAGCAATCGGCGCATCAAGTACGCGAAGCCAGTCAAGAGCCACCATCTGGTCGGCAATATCCTCGGTCCGAAAGCCGCTGAAACTGGTCGAAAATTCCGACGTTGGCTTGCCCCGCTCCTTGCTCCACGAAAATGTCGCCTGCCCTGACGCATCGCCCGCACCTGCCGGGGTGACGCTGTCTGTCTGCGGTCCGGCCACGGTCTCGAGCTTGAATGTCACCTGACCGGAAATATCCTTGGCGCTGTTGGCAAAACTAAAGGCCGTATCTTTGAATTTCCACGTGCGCCCCGAGGTCGCATCATCAAGCGTGATCGTGCTGTTGAGGGTCTGTACCGTTTGCAGGCGCGACAAAACCGGGATGTTAAAGATGTCCTCTATGGCTGCCAAAATGTCGGCAACACTGCCGCCTTCGGGCAAAAACGAGGCCGCCTCGCCAGTGCCGATGCTGATGTCAATCTTGCCCTGAAGATCACGGCGCAAGTGCAATTGCGCGCGCGACACCACCACCGAGACCGGGCGCAATCGTCCGGTCAGTGCGTCAAAAGACACAAGTTCGGTGCGGATTTCCGGCACGGCGGCGCGGATATTGCCGTTTTGGTCGAGAATTTTAATATTTGTCAGCGTGATGGTCGGATAGGCGCTGGTTTTAAACATAGTGACGCGAATATCGCCGATGGTCACGCTTTCGCGCGGCAGGCTGTCGGTAATCACCGCTTCAAGCCGCGCCCGTACCCAGCCCGGCGCACTGACCCCGGTCGAGAGCAAAAAGCCAAGCGCCATCAGCGCGGCCAGCACCACGCCCAAAACCACGCCAAGCACATTGGCCAAATGACGAAATCCGCTTGATTTTTGCTGTTTTTTCTTATTCATCACGTACGTTTAGCAATGGAGAAACAGGGCCCCGCGACGCGGAGCGACCACGATGTGTCTTTTTACGATCGGTGCAACAATAGCAACCTCTAAGCAAAATCAGAAGCGCTCGCACCCACAAAGGGCTTTCGCGCCAGCAGATTTCCGCCGGTTTTGGCAGGCCATGGTAAAATATCTTTAAGTCGCCCAATTTCCAACTCAATTTCAGATTGCATATTTACCAATAATTCTTCAATAAACATTCGAGTTACCCTCCTAATATGGGGTATCTCGGGCCATTGTTTCGCTACAGCCAACAACCAGACCCGTTCCACCGAAAACGGTTGAAATCGACGTGAATAATTTGTTAGAAATGCTCGGTAGCCTCTCGCCAACACCACTCAATGAGAGCCTTCGCAAAGACAAAAAAGCAGGGGAATTTCATTGAAGACGCGCCTGATACGTAAAATCAATCTCGCCGCCGGGAGATATTTACCCGAGCAACGGCTCTATCTGCGAACAGATAGCTCCACGAGGTTTATGCGCCTCACTCCGTTCACCCAAGCATTTTTCATCGGCACAGCAGCCCTGTTTTTTGGCTGGACCATTTTTGCATCCTCCGCCTATCTTGTGTCCGCTCTCAGCGCCAACAGCGCCAATGATCAGGCGCGCTTGCAGAAAATCGACTATGAAATGCGCCTGAACAAAATCTCTGGCGAGCGCAATAAACGCGCGTTGGAGGCCCAAAAGGCGCAGGAGCGGTTTTATGTCGCGCTCAAACAAATTTCCGGTCAGCAAACCTCGCTTTTAGCCTCGGAAGATCGCCGCCGCGAGCTTGAGACCGGCATCGACGTTATTCAGCGCACGTTGCGAAAAGTGATGAAATCGCGCGACCGCGCGCAGCTGCAATCTGACAAGTTACTGGCCGAGTTGCAGAGCGTCACCGGCAGTTCCAGCACCCAGGCGGGGCTGGCGGAAGAGGTCGAGCTGACGCTTGATTATGTGAATTCCGCGCTTGATAAAACGGTTGCAGAGCGTGACACGATGGAGGTGACGACCGAGAAAATGGTGCAACGGGTCGCCAAGCTCAAGCTTAAGGCCAAGCTCACTCGCGAGCGCAACCAGCGGATTTTCTCGCGGCTCGAGGATGCGGTCAGCGTCTCTATGACCCCGTTGCAGAAAATGTTTGAAAGGGTCGGGTTGTCGACCGACAAGTTGCTGAAAGATGTGCGCGCTGGCTATTCGGGCATTGGCGGTCCCCTGATGCCGATCTCGGTTTCCACCATGGGCCAGCCCCAAGATGCGTCGTCGCTTCAGGCCAATAAGCTGCTTGACGAGCTTGACCAGTTGAACATGTTGCGCATTGCTGCCGAACGCACGCCGTTTTTGCTGCCGTTGCGAACCTCCTATCGGCTTTCAAGCCCGTTTGGCATGCGCCGCCATCCGGTCACGAAAAAAATCTCCATGCACCCCGCCCTTGATATGGCCGCCCCCTTGGGCACGCCGGTTTATACCACCGCCGACGGGGTGGTTGTGTTTGCCGGATGGGCCGGAGGTTATGGCAAAGTCATTAAAATTCGCCATCCAGAAGGGTTTGAAACCCGCTACGCGCATTTGTCAAAAATTCGCGTGAAGAAGGGACAAAGGGTCTCGCAAGGCGATAGAATTGGTGATATGGGAAGTACCGGTCGTTCGACCGGATCGCACGTCCATTACGAAGTCCGGATCGGGGGCAAACCGGTCAACCCATCGAAATTCATCAAGGCGGCAAGAAATGTTTTCTAAGAGCAAAATCAACGACCCTGCACCAAAACCGACATCGGGCAGTCAAACCTCCGGCGCTCCGGCGGGTTCCCCGACAGCAAAGGCTCCCGCTTCGGGTGTCCCCGGCGCATCTGCTACACCCAAACCAAAGCCCGCACCGTCGATTCTTTCGTCCGATCTGGTGATCAAAGGCAATTTGAAGACCACGGGTGATTTGCAAATCGAAGGCATGGTTGACGGCGATATTCGCGCGCATCTGCTGACGGTTGGCGAGGGTGCCACGGTAAAAGGCGAGATCGCGGCTGATGATGTGGTGGTTAATGGCCGGATTATCGGTCGGGTGCGTGGCCTCAAGGTGCGGCTGACTTCCTCGGCGCGGGTTGAGGGTGACATCATCCACAAGACCATCGCGATCGAGAGTGGTGCCCATTTTGAAGGCTCGGTTCAGCGTCAGGATGACCCGCTTAACCCCGGAACAAAAACCGCAGCACGGCCAGTACAAAAAGCGGCCCCCGCGCCAGCCGGTAAATAACGTTACAGTTTCAAAGACTTGTAAAAGTCTGACAGATATTAAACCGAGCGTAAGGGGGCCTCCTTGCGCTCGTTTTCGTTTAAAGATCGCGTAAAGTTAACTGTCGGCCCCGGCCTCGGCACGGGATTTTCCGGCCACATCCATCGCCAATGTCGCCGCCATAAAGGCATCAAGATCGCCGTCCAGAACCCCTTGGGTGTCGGAGGTCTCTTCGCCGGTGCGCAAATCCTTAACCATTTGGTAGGGCTGCAAAACATAAGAGCGGATCTGGTTGCCCCACCCCGCATCGCCCTTGCTGTCATGAGCGTCTTGGATGCTTTGGGTCCGTTTGCGCATCTCCAACTCGTACAGACGCGATTTCAGCGCCGCCATGCAGTTGGCCCGGTTCTGGTGCTGGGATTTTTCCGAGCTGGTCACAACTATATTGGTCGGCAAATGGGTGATCCTGACCGCACTATCCGTCGTGTTCACATGCTGGCCACCAGCGCCAGACGAGCGATAGGTGTCGACCCTGATGTCAGAGGGATTGATGTCAATTTCGATATTATCATCGACCACCGGATAGACCCAAACCGACGAAAAAGAGGTATGCCGCCGCGCGTTGCTGTCAAACGGCGAGATCCGCACCAGCCGATGCACGCCGCTTTCCGATTTGAGCCAGCCAAAGGCGTTATGGCCCTTGATCTGATAGGTCACCGACTTGATCCCGGCCTCCTCGCCGGAACTTTGTGCCATCATTTCAACCTTATAGCCCTGCTTTTCCGCCCAACGCACATACATGCGCGCCAGCATCGAGGCCCAATCGCAGCTCTCAGTGCCACCGGCCCCAGCATTGACCTCTAAAAACGTGTCATTGCTGTCCATCTCGCCATTGAGCAGCGCCTCGACCTCTTTTTGCGTGGCGATTTTATGCAGTTTTTTAAGCGCGGTCTCGGCCTCAGTGATAATCTCGGCGTCCCCCTCGGCCTCGCCAAGCTCGATCAAATCCACATTATCAGCAAGCTCTTGGGCCAGCGATTTGAACGTCTCCATCGCGTCGACCAGCGCTTGGCGTTCACGCATCAGATTTTGCGCTTTTTCCGGGTCATCCCACAGGTTGGGGTCCTCGGACATGGCGTTAAACTCTTCCAAGCGATGCTCTGCTGTGTCCCAATTCATCCGCTGTCGCAGCAACCCGAGCGATTTTTCGATTTCCGCTGCAATATTTTCGATTTCCGCGCGCATGTTGACCAAGCCTGTCTGGGGAGAATTCCGCCCATTACGTTTAGTTAAACCGGCCTTGGCCGTAAAGAGAGCTTTTGGAGCGGTCCCAGCCGTGCGGCCCTAATAAAGCCCGCCGCTTGAGAGCGATCCAAACGTTGCCCGTCGGGGGATTTTCTTCTTGACGCCGAGCTGGGTAATAACCTCCGAGCCATCATCCGGCGGAGGCACATCGGTCGCGCCCTTTTCAAATACCGGCAGGTTTGAGCCCATGGCAAATCCGCCGTCAACCACGCTCAGCGCGCCGAAATTCGGCACTTGGCCGACGCGAAACAGCTCGGACACCACGTTTTTGCCACTGGCGTCATCGGGCAGCCGCTCGCCTGAAAAACGGTCCATTTTGGCAAAAACGCCGCCATCAGGCACCGGAAATTCGCCCGCCCCATAGCGCTCGACCGCCTTTTTCATGAACTGGGTAAACACCGGCCCGCACATGCTGGCACCATATGATCCCCGGCCCAACGGGCGCGGCAAATCCATGCCCATATAGCAGCCAGCGACGATATTGCGGGTAAAGCCGATGAACCACACATCTTTGGAGCCGTTGGTGGTGCCGGTTTTACCAGCAACCGGAACGTCGAGCACCACACGTCCGGCGGCAGTGCCGCGCGTGATAACTTCGCGCATCATCGAGGTAAGCTGATAGGCGGTAATGGCATCCATCACCCGCTGGCGATTATTGACGATCAAGGGCGAAAGCCCCGGCGTAATCGAGGCCACTTTACACGCATCACAAACACGCCGATCATGGCGATAAACCGTCTTGCCCCAGCGGTCCTGGACCCGATCCACCAAGGTCGGCTCTACCCGCTCGCCGCCATTGGCAAACATGGCATAGGCGGCAACCATGCGAAACAACGTGGTCTCCTGCGAGCCAAGCGCGTTGGCCAAATTCTGGCCCATATCGTCATAAACGCCAAACCTCTCGGCATAAGCGGCGACAACATCCATACCCACGGCTTGCGCCAGCCTGATCGTCATCAGATTGCGCGATAAAACGATCCCCGTGCGCATCGGGGTCGGCCCGTAAAACTTGTGAGACGAGTTGCGCGGCCGCCAAATTCCTTGCGGTGTTTTCACCTCGATCGGCGCATCAATCACGATGGTCGCCGGGGTATAGCCCACATCAAGTGCAGCGGCATAAACGAACGGCTTAAAGGCCGAACCGGGCTGTCTTGTCGCTTGGGTCGCGCGATTAAACACCGATTGCTGATAGGAGAACCCGCCCTGCATCGCCAAAACCCGGCCGGTATTGACGTCCATCGCCATGAACGCTCCCTGAATTTCGGGCACCTGTTGCAGCGACCAATATTTCAGCTCTTGGGGTGGCGTTTCGCCTTTTTTGACCTTGGCACCCGCGACCGGCCCCATGACTTTGGAGACATAGATCACGTCCCCGACCGATAATAGATCGCTTGGAACCCTTATTTTCTTGCCCGGCTTGCCGTTTTCAAGCTTTGGTCTGGCCCATTTCATGTCCTCGATCGGAATGCCGTGACCGCCCTTGATTTCAGGCACGCCCTCGATCCCCACACGGGCGGCCCCTTTGGCGAGGTCGAGCACAACGGCCACTTTCCATCCGGCGATATCGCGCGGCAAGGAGTTCGCGGCGAGCGCCTTGCGCCAACTGGTCTCGTCCTTCATCTCGTCGGGTTTCAGGCGAAATTTCGTCCCCCGCCAGAGCCCTTGTTTGCGGTCGTAAACCTCCAGCCCTTTGCGCAACGCCGCTGCGGCTTCGCGTTGCAAAACCGGGTCCATAGTGGCGCGAATTTTCAAACCACCGGTGAAAAACTCTTGCTGACCAAACGTATCTGACAATTGCCGGCGGATCTCGTCGGTAAAATAATCGCGCGGCGGCAGTTTCGAGCGGAACGATTTAAATCCGCCACCCTGAACCGTCACCAGATCAGCGTTTTTGGCCTTTTCGCCCTCCGCCTTGTCGAGATAGCCGTTTTGCACCATTTCGCGCAGCACAAAGTTTCTGCGCGCAATCGCACGGGCTTTTTCGCGCACCGGATGATAGTTTGACGGAGCTTTTGGCAGCACGGCCAGATAGGCGGCCTCTTCGGGGTTCAGCTCCTCGAGTGTTTTGTCAAAATAGGTCTGCGCAGCAGCGGTCACCCCGTAAGAGTTCTGGCCGAGGAAAATCTCGTTAAGATAAAGCTCGAGAATTTTCGGCTTGCTCAGCGCATCCTCAAGCCGCGACGCCAGAATGATCTCTTTGACCTTGCGCTCAACCGAGCGATCCCCGTTCAGCAAGAAATTCTTGGTCACCTGTTGGGTGATGGTCGAGGCCCCGCGCAAACGCCCCCCCTTGGCCGCCGACAATATAGCCTTGAAAATCCCCAGCGGATCATAGCCGTGATGGGTGTAAAAATTCTTGTCCTCGGCCGAAATAAACGCGTCTTTGACCAGCGCAGGAATCTCGTCAATCGGCGTGAACATACGCCGCTCCTTGGCAAACTCGTCCATCATTTTACCTTGGGCGGAGTAAATCACCGAGATAGTTTCCGGCTCGTAGCGGGTAAGTTGTTCATGGTCGGGCAAGTTGCGCCCATACATCCAGAAAATCGCCCCAAGACCCAATGCGCTCATGATGAGCCCGTTGGTGGTCCAAGCTAAGATAAACCCGAAAAACGAGAGGATTGAGCGCAGCACAGAAATTAGGCTCCTTGAGGGGGGATTGGTCGTGCGGACTATAGAGGCGGGCTGGCCAAACGTCAAAACCGATAAGCGGGGTTTTGGGCGAGTTTTCGCAAAAAACCGTTCACTTTTATGGATTTATGCCCGCAGTATGGTCTATTAGCCGAGCAAAGCTTTCACCGCCCCGCCAGCTTTGCCAAAATCCATCTGACCGGCATATTTTGCCTTAAGCTCGGCCATGACCCGGCCCATGTCACGAAGAGAGGCGGCACCAACCTTGGCCACAGCACTTTTAACGGCGGCATTCACTTCTTGCTCGTTGAGCTGGCGCGGCAAAAACTCTTCAATCACCTTAATCTCGTTGCGCTCCTTCTCAGCGGAGTCAAGACGGCCAGCCTCGTCATAAGCGCGCGCACTATCTTGACGCTGCTTGATCATTTTGCCCATGATCGCCAGAATTTCGCCATCACTAACGCCGGTTTCATTGCCCTCGCCGCGCACGGCAATATCACGATCCTTGATCGCGGCGTTGATCAGGCGCAAAGTCGAAAGCCGGGGGGCATCCTTGGCCCGCATGGCATCTTTCATGTTGCTGTTAATCCGCTCACGCATTTGAAGGCCTTTCATTGCCCTGAAATCCAATTTCAGAACGCATATAATACAGACCTCCATTGTTGAAGACAACCGTATCGCCAACAGCTAACCGATTGTTTTCATTATAGTTTGTATTTTTGTTTTTCCTTGACCCGAAAGCGCGCAAACACTAATGTCCCGCAAATTCCGTGAAAGTTCAGGTGTCCCATGTCCCCCGTTTCAAAACCACCGATCTCGCCGGACACCCCGACGGCCTGTCTTATGCTGGCCGATGGGACCACATTTTACGGCACCGGCTTTGGCGCCGAGGGGCAAGCGGTGGCCGAGCTTTGCTTTAATACCGCCATGACCGGCTATCAGGAGATCATGACCGACCCCAGTTATGCCGGGCAGATCGTGACATTTACCTTCCCCCATATCGGCAACACCGGCACCACGCCCGAGGATAACGAGGCGCAAAGCCCGGTCGCTCTGGGCATGGTGGTGAAGTGGAGGCCGACCGAGCCGTCAAACTGGCGCAACACTCAAAAGCTGACCGGTTGGCTTGAAAAAACCGGCAGGATCGGCATTGGCGGGGTTGATACACGGCGGCTGACACGGGCGATCCGGCTGCAAGGCGCGCCTAATGTTGCGATTGCCCATGACCCACGGGGAGAGTTCGATCTGCCTGATTTGCTCGCCAAAGCACGAGCTTATTGTGGCCTTGAAGGGCTGGATCTGGCGCGCGAAGTCAGTTGCACGCAGTCTTATCGCTGGGACGAGATGCGCTGGGCTTGGCCCGAGGGCTATACCAAACGCACAAACAGCGATACTGGCAAAACTCATCGGGTCGTGGCGCTGGATTACGG
>JAADIJ010000037.1 GCA_013151335.1 Alphaproteobacteria bacterium
TGTTCTTCATTCAAAATCTCCTCAGATATTATGCCGAGAAAATTCTACGCGTGAACACCACTAATTTGCGGGGGGATTACCGGGGGGGGCTTTTGGGGAGGGTTCTTGCGGACGTTTTCGGAGTTTTTGTGCCATCTACAGCATGAATCACTTTCATGCCCGAATGGGAATCCCCTGTTTTTGGAGCGTTCTATGCAACAACGCCATTGTTAACAGGCGACGATTTAGGGTACCACCAATTAGGGAACTACAGCCCAAAACTCCCGAACGGGTAGTATTTGACCAAGCTGCCAGACTGGATTTGCGCCGCCTCATCGGCCAATTCCACCAAGCCATCGGCCCAACTGAGCGATGAAATCCGTCCTGACCCTTCGGAGGGGTAAACCTCGGCCCGCCCCTGATCATTCATGCGCGCGCGCAGATATTCGCGCCGACCGGGTTTTTTATCTTTCGCGAATTCCGCTTTTACATCAAAGCCTTGCGGTGTTTCCCAACCTGCCCCCGCGAGCAGGCCAAGCGCCGGTCGCGCGAAAATCAGTGTGCAGACAAAGGCGGCGACCGGGTTGCCCGGTAGGCCAAAAACCGGCGTCTCGCGCCACATGCCAAGCGCCAGAGGCCGACCCGGTTTCAGGGCAATCCGCCACGAGCTGATCTGCCCCTCGGCCTTAAATATCGCCGAAAGATGGTCCTCCTCGCCCGCCGAAGCCCCGCCGGAGGTGAGCATAGCGTCCACTGTTTCCGCCGCCTGATCAAGCCGCGCGCGAACTGCCGCACGATCATCGCCCACATGGCCCAAATCCACCGCCTCGAATCCCCAGCGGGTTAAAATTGCCAGTAACATCGGTCGGTTGGCGTCAAAAATCCGGTCACTATCGGTCTCTGTGCCAGCATCACAAATCTCGTCACCAGTGGACAAAACCCCGACTTTGAGCCGTGCGAACACCTCTATTTCGGCGATGCCAGAGGCGGTGATCACCGCGATATCGGCGGCTGAAATCCGGTGTCCGGCCCTAAATAAAGTTTGGCCGGCGTTAAAATCCTCGCCGGCTTTGCGGGTATTGGCGCCCTTTTTCAGCTCGTTGTGAAAGGCGATCCGGTCGCGCTCAAAGGTGGTATCCTCGTTCATGACCACGGTATCAACCCCGTTAGGCACAGCGGCGCCGGTCAGGATGCGGACCGCGTAACCGTTTGGAACTACACCCATAAATCGCGCACCCGCCGCCGATCTCCCCGCGACCAAAGGCAATATTTGCACGCCTTTGCCCAAACCATCGCTGGCGAACCCGAACCCGTCCACCGCCGAGTTGGCCACTGGGGGATTGGCGCGCAACGCCCGGATATCCGCCGCCAAAATTCGCCCCAGAGATGCGGCAACCTCAGCCCTTTCGCACGCCACCACCGGGTGCAGACGCGCGCGCAATAAATCAAGCGCCTGATCAACCGGCGTCCAGTCAACCCCCGCAGGCATGGCGAAACAGTCGTTTTTCAGCGTAGGCGGTTTCATCACTTAAGCCCCACATAAGAAAGGATAAAACCGGTAATCGCCTTGGTATCGTCGAGCGAAAATACCGGCTGCGTCAGGTCTGGCAACGCTATATCGCTGGCCACCGCCACCACGGTTTGGTCGTCGCGCGCAATCAGAGGACGCGCAACAGAGGTGCGGTGCGCCTCGATCTTGGCGTGGGCGTCGCGTTTATAGCCCTCGATCAGCACCAGATCGACCGGGCTGAGCTTGCCCAGCAGCTCTTCAAGCGTTGGCTCGACCTCGCCGCGCACTTCGTGCATCAGCGCGTAGCGGTTGCTTGAACTCAGCAAAACCTCCTGCGCGCCAGCCTCGCGATGGCGAAAACTGTCCTTGCCTTCTTGGTCAATATCAAAGCGGTGATGTGCGTGTTTGATGGTCGAAACCGTAAAGCCGCGCGCGGTGATTTCACGCACCAAACGCTCCATCAGGCCAGTTTTCCCGTTGTTCTTCCAGCCGACAATTCCAAAGGTTTTCATACTAATCTTTCCCGGCCAGAATATCTTGTGCGCGAGTGAGATCGCCGGGCGTGTTCACGTTGAAAAACGGGTCACGCGCCGCGTTTTCAAACTGCGCGCTGGCCCCATCATGGGCGTCGGTCCAGGCCACGACTTTGCGCAAGCCGTCATTCAGAGCCGTGCGCAAATCCTCGCGCAGAGCGACTGGCCAAAGACCAAAAGTCGGATGGCGCGAAAGCCCGCGTCCGGCCTCTTTCGTCGCCGCCAGCGCAAGACCTGCGCCAGTTTCCTGCGCCGCATCTTGCAGCCTTTGAACCAGATCAAGCGGGAAAAACGGCGTGTCAGCCGCCGCCGTCACGATATGCGAGCACCCCTGTTTAGCGGCCCAGTCAAGCCCGGCCAGCACCCCCGCCAGCGGACCGGCAAAGCCGTCGATACTGTCGGCAATCACCGGCAAGTCGTAGGCGGAAAACCGCGACGACTCCCCGTTGGCGTTGATGGCCAAGGCTGAAACCTGCAGCGCAAGGCGGTCAATCACATGTCGCAGGATCGTTTTTTTATCCAGCAAAAGCAGCGCCTTATCGCCACCACCCATCCGGCGCGATAAACCACCCGCCAAAATTACGCCCAAGGGCTTATTCATTTTTCGCCCCTTTGCGCGCAGTTTTTTGCCCCTCGTCCTTGATCAAATCAGGGTCGGCATCGCGAATAAGACGCCCCTCGCCGCTAAGACAAATGAACCGTTTGCCGCGCATTCGTCCGATCAATGTCAGGCCCAATTCATTAGCGATCTCGATCCCCCAAGCGG
The DNA here is from genome assembly GCA_013151335.1 of Alphaproteobacteria bacterium. Classification (GTDB taxonomy): domain Bacteria; phylum Pseudomonadota; class Alphaproteobacteria; order Rhodobacterales; family Rhodobacteraceae; genus UBA5972. The sequence goes on from JAADIJ010000037.1 coordinate 2,789, forward strand.
TAAATCCCGAGCGCGAGGCCAAGACCGGAATGCCCATCATCGCGGTCTTGATCACCATCTCCGAGGTCAGCCGTCCGGTGGTGTAAAGGATTTTATCGCCCGCCGCCTCGCCGCTCGACAGCATCCATCCGGCGATTTTATCGACGGCATTGTGACGACCCACATCCTCCATATAAACCAGCGGTTTGTCCTTGTGACAAAGCACGGTTCCGTGGATCGCGCCCGCTTCCAGATAGAGGCTGGGGGTCAAATTTATCGTGCGCGCGAGCGCATAAAGCCACGAGGTGCGGACCTCGCAATCGGGCAGCTCCAACCCCTCCAGCCCCTCCATCATATCGCCAAAAACCGTGCCGACAGCACAGCCGCTGGTGCGGGTCTTTTTGCGCATCTTTTCCTCGTAATCGGTCTTGCGCGCCGTGCGCACCACCACGGTTTCAAGCTCTGCATCATAGTCGATCGCGGTGATCTGATCATCGGCCAGCAACATGCCCTGATTGCGCAAAAAACCCAGCGCCAGATAGTCGGGATAGTCGCCGATAGTCATCGCCGTCACGATCTCCTGAGCGTTGAGAAAAATCGTCAGGGGGCGCTCTTCGACCACCGAGATTTCCTGCAGCGCGCCAGTGTGATCGCGCCCCGTCACCTTGCGCGTCAAGCCATCACGACCCGGATCAGGCGCAATCACAAAATCTGATATATTCGTACGATTAACCAATAGACTTCCCGTTTGTTTTTGGATTACCCATGTATCTTCACCACTATTTAAGGTTTTCCTGTGCATATCTCCAACTCAAAATCCGCCTTTTGGTCAGGTTTTCGCGACGGTAGCCCGTTTATTTTGGTGGTGGTGCCGTTTGCGCTGCTGTTTGGGGTGATTGCAACCGAGGCGGGGCTTGATTTGGTTGAGACCATGTCGATGACGGTGATGGTCATCGCGGGGGCGGCGCAGTTCACGGCGATCTCGCTGATGCAGGATCATGCGCCGACCTTTATCGTGCTGTTGACAGCACTTGCGGTCAATTTGCGCATGGCGATGTATTCGGCAGCACTGGTGCCACATCTAGGCAAAGCCCCGCTGTGGGTGCGCGCGTTGATGTCTTATTTCATGGTCGATCAAGCCTTCGCCGTGGCGTTCAAGAAATATGAGGAGATGCCGGAGATGCCGGTGCGCCTCAAGGTGATTTACTATTTCGGCAGCCTCACCCCGATCGTGCCGCTCTGGTATCTGTTCTCTTATGTCGGAGCAGTTTTAGGCGGGCAAATCCCGCCAGAATTCGCGCTCGACTTCGCCATTCCGATCACATTCATCGCCCTGACCGCGCCAATTATGCGCAGTCTGCCGCATTTTATCGCCGCATTGGTCTCGATCATCGCCGCGCTGGCGCTGGTTTGGGTGCCTTATAATCTCGGCCTGATTATTGCCGCGACGTTGGCGATGATTTCTGGCGCTCAAGTAGAAGTTTGGCTGAAACGGAGGCAAGCATGATCACCGACAAAACCACCCTCTGGATCGTGATCGTGCTGTTGGGCGCGGGCACATTTTTGATCCGTTTCTCGTTTCTCGGACTGGTTGGCAGCCGCGAATTGCCGGAATGGTTGCTGCGACATTTACGCTATGTGGCCGTCGCCGTCATGCCTGGCCTGATCGCTCCACTGGTGGTTTGGCCCGCAGCAACCGGCGGCAATCTTGATCCCGCGCGTACAATCGCGGCACTCGTCGCCTTCGCCGTGGGCATCTGGTCCAAAAGCGTGATCGGCGCGATTTTGGGCGGCATGGGTGCGCTCTATTTGCTGCTCTATCTGCTCGGCTGACAAGCGCGATTTCAGAGCGGCAAGGCCGTGGTATTTGAAACCGTACGCAACGCAAAAGACGAGTGCATCTGCGCCACCCCCGGCAAACGCGCCAGATAGCGGCGGTGGATGCGGGCGAAATCGTCGGTGTCGCGCGCCACCACCTTGAGCAGGTAATCGGCGGCCCCGGCCATCAAATGACACTCCAAAACGTCGGGCACCAGCGCGATTTCCTTCTCGAACGCGTCCAGCAACTCGTCCGCCTGCCCCGACAGGGTGATCTCGACGAAAACCGTACTGCGCCGGTCAACCTCGCGCGGATCAAGCAGCGCCACATAGCCGGTGATCACCCGCGATTTCTCCAGCCGTTGAACCCGGCGATGGCAGGCCGAGGGCGACAGATTGATCCTCTCGGCCAGCTCCGCATTGGTCATCCGCCCGTGTTTTTGCAGCACAGAGAGGATTCGACGATCCGTTGGGTCAATCTCCATAATATGCACGATCCTTGCGTCAAAAGCCTCGGATTGCGCTGATCCTATCACAAACACCGTCTAACGTAACCGATATTTGCAAAGCAATTAACTTTGGCTTGCGGCAAGTTCGCTTTAACAGAACGCATCATTCAGGGAGATTTCGCGATGCTGATCGGTTGCCCAAAAGAGATAAAGAATCAGGAATATCGGGTCGGTATGACCCCGGTTGCCGCCCATGAGGCGGTGCATCATGGCCATAGCGTGATCATTGAAACCAACGCCGGTATCGGCTCGGGCTTCACCGATCAGGCCTATATCGACGCTGGTGCCACCATCGTTGACACCGCCGCCGAGGTGTTTGCGCGCGCGCAAATGGTGGTCAAAGTCAAAGAGCCACAGCCCGGCGAGCGCGCGCAGCTCCATGAAGACCAAATCCTGTTTACCTACCTGCATCTCGCGCCGGACGAGGCCCAAACCCGCGATCTTCTAAATAGTGGCGTCACCGCGATTGCCTATGAAACCGTGACGGATCGCGCGGGCACGCTTCCGCTGCTGGCCCCGATGTCTGAGGTTGCCGGACGTCTGGCGCCGCAGGTTGGCAGTTGGACTTTGCAAAAAGCCAATGGCGGTCGCGGCGTTTTGATGGGCGGCGTGCCCGGCGTTCCACCGGCCAAAGTGGCCGTGATTGGCGGTGGTGTGGTTGGCACACATGCGGCGCGTGTCGCCGCTGGCATGGGAGCTGATGTGACGGTTCTGGACATGTCCATGAACCGGATGCGCTATCTTGACGACGTGTTCGGGCGCGATTTCAAAACCTGCCATGCCTCCAAAGGCAACACCGCGAAACTGGTGGCCGAGGCTGATCTGGTGATCGGGGCTGTGCTTATTCCCGGAGCGGCCGCGCCCAAGCTGGTCAGCCGCGAAATGCTGTCGAGCATGAAACCTGGAGCGGCACTGGTTGACGTCGCGATTGACCAAGGCGGCTGCTTTGAGACCTCGCACGCCACCACCCATGACGACCCGATTTACGAGGTCGACGGCATCATGCATTACTGCGTTGCCAACATGCCCGGAGCGGTTGCGCGCACCGCAACCATCGCCCTTGGCAATGCCACCATGCCGTTTTTGCTGGCGCTGGCCGACAAGGGTTGGCGGCAGGCTTGCGAAGACGACGAGCACCTGCTCAATGGCCTCAACACCCATGCGGGCAAGCTGACATATTACGCGGTTGGCAAGGCGCTTGGCATTGACGTGATGTCCCCGGCGCTGGCGCTGAAGGCCTGAGCCGGACACCCGCCCCTTGTTAACGGGGCGGGTATTTTGGCGCTACTTGTCACATGAAACGGCGGGGTTGAACGCGGTTGTCGCGCCATTGGGGTTGGGTCGCTCGGCCCAGACATGCAGGTCGTAATGCGGCGCGAACCCATGCGCCTCGTCCCCAGCAGTGGCGGGATTGTCGCTCATCGTGTCATAGGTGACATTGGCAAAGCTCGGTAAATCCGTATGTCCCGCCGCCGCCCAGCCCGCCTGAAATATCAAATTCTCCGTGCCCACAAGCTGCATAGAGCCGTCAGCCTGCGGCTCATAAAGCAGTATCGACGGGGTCGAAAAATCTTGGTTGGTGCCGTTGCCATCCACACGGCCGCCCGGAGGCGACAGGCCCAGCAGCGCCGGGTTGAGGTAGTGGACGCCCATCGCGCCAAGCTCGGCGGGCAGGCCAATTTTGGCGGCGGAAACGCAACCGCCAACCGGATCGGGGACATATCCGTCCGCAAGCGCGTTGTTAACATCCTGATAACGCGCGGTATCAGCTTTGACTTTTGCGACCGCATCATCAAGCACGCTGGCACCAGCCGATAAAACCAAACCTGCGCTCAAGGCCAGGCCAATAACTATTCTTCGCATAATATTTCTCCTTTGGATAAGTCTGTCCGCCCCGACCGCGATTACGACTGGCGGCGAGATTTTAGTGGACGTTAGCAAAGATTACCGAGCCAGTTCTTGGGTCCGTTTGTCGGCAAGCATGGACAAACTGACAAATAAAACGTTGCGCGCATAGATTGGCTGTTGCAGAGTCGCTATGCATAATTGCATAGCAAACCCGATGACGGGCGGGGGCAGACGCAGGAATTGGCTTTGTTCAATCGCCAGCATCGCGGCTGGTTTTAGAACCGAGTACGGCCTGTCTCGCCATCATCGGTTCGCGCGCCCCAATCCTAAAAAACGCGCGCGTTCATTGATTTTCAGTGTCGAAAATTCGTGCGTTGAAACCATTATTCGCGCGATAAGGCCGTTCCAAACTGTGGCGGTGAATATTTTGCTCAGGCCCCCTGTTATTAACCTTCAAACCCCCTAAGTGCAGCGTGAGACAGTTTTATTAAGGACACGTCATGACTTTTCCAGCCGACTTCCCCATCACCAAACGCTGGCCTCCGGTCAATCCAGAGATCCTCCAGCTTTATTCGCGGGCGACGCCCAACGGGGTAAAAATCTCGATTGCATTGGAGGAGATGGGGCTGGCTTATGAGCCGCATCTGGTCGATTTCTCGTCCCAAGACCAGCATTCGCCCGAGTTTTTATCCCTCAATCCCAACAACAAAATCCCCGCGATCATCGACCCTGACGGGCCGAACGGCGCGCCGCTGGGGCTGTTTGAAAGTGGGGCAATTCTGCTGTATCTGGCCGAAAAAACCGGCAAGCTGCTAGCGGCTGATCCGGCGACCCGATACGCGACGATCCAGTGGGTGATGTTCCAGATTGGCGGCATGGGGCCGATGTTCGGCCAACTTGACCATTTTGTGCGCGGCGCAGGCAAAAACATCGAAGACATGCGCCCTCGTCAGCGTTTTGTGGAGGAGGCAGAGCGCTTGCTCAGCGTGCTTGACCAGCATCTTGACGGTCGCGAGTATCTGGTGGGAGAGTTTTCGATCGCTGATATAGCCGTCGCGCCGTGGCTGCGAATTATCATGTTATCTCAGGAGCTTAGGGATCTTGTTGACTGGGATGATCTGGAAAATATCCCTGCCTATCTTGAGCGTTTTCTGGCCCGACCGGCGGTCGAGCGCGGTCTGAAGGTTCTCGCGGATTAAAGCGTGATCCAAAAAACCAGTCTCGGTTTTGAGGCCGAAACGCGCATAATTTCAACAAGATAGAGCCGCTCTTGTGGCATTCAGGCGGCGGCACCTCCGATATCGGGGGCACCGCCGCTTGGGTCAAAATATCTCAACGACCGCGTCTGCAATCGCATCAACAACCAGATCGACCTCTTGGGCGCTTATGCACAGAGGCGGGGCGAGGCCAAGGATGTCGCCCTCTGGCATGGCGCGAACGATAACTTTGCGCGCCCCCACCGCAGCCGCGAGCGCATAGCCGATTTTGCGCGCCGGATCGAACAATTTGAGCGGCGTTTTGGCTTGGCCGAACTCTATGGCCACCATCAGGCCTTCGCCCCTGATATCAACGACATTCGGGTGGTCTGCCAGCCGCTCACGCAGACTATTTAGCAGGTAAGTCCCTGTTTTAGAGGCATTTTCTACTAGGCCAAGCGTGTCAATCAGCTTCAGGTTCGCCACCCCGGCAGCAGCGCCAATCGGGTGCGCGGAATAGGTCCAGCCATGACCTATGGGACCGTTTTCATCGGTTCCCTGCTCGAGAACTTTCCAGACTTTGTCCGACACAATCGACCCCGAAAGCGGCGCATAGGCCGAGGTCAGCCCCTTGGCGATGGTGATGATATCGGGGCGAATATCGTAGTGATCCGAACCAAACATGCTGCCAAGACGCCCGAAACCCGTCACCACTTCATCGGCGATCAGCAAGATATCGTATTTGTGCAAAACCGTCTGAATGGCCGCCCAATATCCGGCAGGCGGCGGCACGAGACCGCCGGTGCCAAGCACAGGCTCGCCGATAAAGGCCGCAATTGTGTCGGGCCCCTGAGCAAGGATCATGGCCTCCAGCCGCTCAGCGCATTGGGCCGAAAACGCCTGCTCGCTGAGGCTTTCGTCGTCGCGGCGCAGATAATAGGGCGCCTCGGTATGGATCACCCCGGCAAGCGGCAGGTCGAATTTCGCATGAAACAGCCCCAACCCGGTCAGCGAGCCGGTCATCAGCCCGGAGCCATGATACCCGCGCCAACGGCTGATGATCTTTTTCTTTTCGGGGCGGCCAAGGATGTTATTCATATACCAGACCAGCTTAATATTGGTCTCGTTGGCATCGGACCCGCTTTGACCGAAATAGACCTTGGACATGCCCTTGGGCGCGCGATCGAGGATCATTTTGGCGAGGGTCACCGAGGCCTCGGTCCCATGCCCGACATAGGAATGATAATAGGCCAGCTCATGCGCCTGAGCCGCAATCGCGTCAGCAATTTCGCTGCGACCGTAGCCGACATTGACACAATAAAGCCCAGCGAACGCATCCAGCATCTGCGTGCCGTCGCGATCCTCAATATAAACGCCTTTGGCGGTCTTGATGATCCGGCTCGGGGTCTCGCCGCGCGCATGTTGGGCGAGATGGGTTGAGGGATGGAAAAAATTCTCGCGATCCCATTGCGCGAGTGTATCGTTGGTTAACATGTCATGCCTCTCGTTGCAGATAAATCAGTTGGTTTGGGTCGCCAGCACGGCAATGCAATCGCCGCTTTGAATAAGCCCCGGCTGGTGGCGGGTGATCAGAATTGCGTCTATTTCCGCCCGGATTTCCCGAGGGGCAAGGCCGGTGTTTTCGCAGTCCCAGATACGGGCCAAAACGTCGTTGGCGCACACGGTTTGCCCAAGCGTGACGAGATGCTCGCACAGTCCGCCTTGGGGCGCGAAATAATAGCTGCCGATATCGGGTTGGGTCAGGTGCTGGCTCGGGCCAATCTCGGGGGTGCCGGTCAATATCCCCGCATGGATCAGCAGGTTGCGCGCGCCTTTGCGGGCAATTGCCACGGTTTGGGGCGAGCAGGTGCCGCCGCCGCCAAGCTCTGTGGTGACAAAGGTTTTGCCCATCTCCTCGGCGGCGGTGTCATACATGCCAACGGCGTCGATCTCGATCATTTCAAGGCTGCAAGGTGCGTTAAAGGCATCGCGTGCGGCGCGGCAACGGGCCTCTTGCGCCTTGTTTTCAAGGATATGACAAGCGGCATAGGGCAAAAACTCCAGCGTTTTGCCGCCCGAGTGAAAGTCCAGCACGATATCGGCCATGGGCAATAAATACCGCTGGACATAATCCGCGATTTTCTCGGTGATGGTGCCGTCGGGGCGACCGGGAAAGGCGCGATTCATATTGCCAGCGTCGATGGGCGAGGTCCGTTTTCCCGCACGAAATGCCGGAAAATTCAGAAACGGCACGATGATCAGGCGTCCGCTCACCTCTGACGGCTCAAGTGTTCGGGCCAGATCGAGCAAGGCCAGCGGCCCTTCATATTCGTCGCCGTGATTGGCCCCGCTCAGAAGCGCGGTCGGCCCGGTGCCGTTGCCAATGATGGTGATCGGAATACGGATCGACCCCCAGGCACTGTCGTCACGGCTATGGGGCAGCACCAGATGGCCGTGATGCTTGCCTTTGGCGTCCAGAGCGATAGTCGGGGTCACAGCAGATACCCTCATGGTCTATCCTTTCACCAGCAGTTTGCGCGGCGTGTCGCATAAAAATTCGCCGCCGGTTTGGGTCACCAAAACCGGCTCTGTCAGCTCTAGCCCGCCATCGTCCAGCCACAGCGCAGGCATGAAATGAAAGGTCATGCCCGCTTCGAGCACCGTCTTGTCGCCTTGGCGAAAGGACATGGTGCGCTCGCCCCAATCGGGCGGATAGGACAGGCCGATTGAATAGCCACAGCGGCTGTCCTTTTCAAAGCCAAGCCGGTTGAGCGTGGTGTTGAACGCCTGCGCCACGTCTTGGCACAGCTTGCCGGGTTTTATCTGCTCCATACCAGCGGCGACGGCCTCCAGCACCGCTTTTTCTGCGTCGAGGTATTTTTGCGGGGCGTGGCCCAAAAACAGCGTGCGCGATTGTGGGCAATGATACCGACGGTAAACGCCCGCGATCTCGAAGAAATTTGCCTCGCCTTTAACCAGCGGGCGGTCATCCCATGTGAGATGCGGCGCGGTGGCATCGCTGCCCGAGGGGGTGAGCGGCACGATGGCCGGATAATCGCCCCACGCGCCCTCCACGCCGGTAATCGCCGCGTGATAAATCTCGGCCACCAGCGCATTTTTAGCCAAGCCCGGCTCGGCCTTTTCGGCGATGACCCTATGCATGTTTTCAACGATGCGCGCGGCTTTGCGCATATAGCCGATCTCGGCCGGGCTTTTGACGGCGCGTTGCCAGTTGACCAGCCCGGTGGCATCCAAAAACCCCGCCTGCGCCAAACCGGTCTGCAGTGATTGAAAAGCTGCCGCCGAGAAATAGTAATTGTCCATC
>JAADIJ010000090.1 GCA_013151335.1 Alphaproteobacteria bacterium
AGTGCTGAAATCAATGGTTTTGGGAACCCGGGGCAGATGGCTGGCATCCCAAGCGTCAACGCTCCGATGACCATTTTCCATCTGTTCCCAAGCGATTTGCCAGCTCAGAACGATGACGGCGGTGACCTCGAGAAACGCGGCCGTGGCCCCTCCGTGTAAGGCGGGCAACATGGGGTTGCCGATCAGTTTTTCGTCAAATGGCATCACCGCGGTCAGCTCGTCGCCGCGCCGATCAAACTTTATGCCCATGAATTTAATGTATGGCACTCCGTTAACCAACGCCGAAAGGGCGCGGTCGCGACGACCTTTAACGACTTCGACGGGCTCTGGGCGGGCGCGGCTCATGTGTTGTCCTTTCGCTCGGCCTGCCCGACGGTGAAAGCGCCGGTGGCCGAGGCGACGGGGCGGGTTTTATCGGCGTCAAACGCATGGGCACGCACAAACGCGACCGAGCGGGTCACATGATAACATTCGGCCTCGGCACTTATGCGCTCGCCGGGGGTTGCCGGTCGCATGTAATCAATGCGCAAATCAATGGTCGCGGTGCCAAGCGGCGACAAAGGATGCGAGACCACGGCCGCGCCGCAACATGTATCGATCAGCGCCGAGACCGCTCCCCCGTGAACCACGCCGGTTTCAGGATCGCCGACCAGTTTTTCGTCGTATGGCATGGAGACCTCGGCCTTGCCATTGCCGATGAAATCCATCTGCATGGACAAGGCCCGCGTGTGCGGGATTGCCTCCATGAACTGCCGGGCAATGTGGTCTTTTTGGCTCGCGGATAAGTCGCTCATGGTCGGGGTGTCTTTCTATTGGTCGGCCTGAAAATTGATCTGTTAATCGGCGCACTTGCTGCCCGTGGTTATTTGTCGCCTGAGGCGATGGCGCAAGCGCTAATTTTTTCCCGTCAGCGCAGTCTTGGTGTCAAATCGTGCCAATCGCTGGCCGCGCCATCAAACGGGCCTTGATATTCGGCCGAATTATCGCCAGCGTAACGCCGTGTTCTGTTTGGGGACTGTGGATGGATCAAGAGAAGAAAATTACGCTCAAAGAGATGTGCGAGCAGTTTGACGTGACACCGCGCACGCTGCGTCATTATGAATATATCGAGTTGCTTCAACCGCAGAAAGTTGGTCGCACCCGCTATTACGGCCATCGGGAGTTTGCGCGTCTCAAGCTGGTTTTGCGGGGACGGAGATTTGGATTTCCTCTGGAAGAAGTGCGCCAATGGTTGCTGCTTTATGATGCTGACCCGCAAAACCGGACCCAAACCGAGGCGTGGATCAAGATGTCGGGTGACCAGATCGCCGAGCTTGAAGGGCGGCTGGTTGAGCTGACAGAAACCATCCAGGAGCTGCAAAACCTGCATCAGGCGGCGCTTGATAATCTTGCCGCGCAGGATGTCTGAGTTGACCTGATCAAATTTGACGTAACGTATTTTAACGTAAACGTCATTGGACCTTGCTTCTGGGCCCGCGCATATACATTTACACATCAGACCAAGGCAATTTGAGGTTTTGTGATGCATGATATGCGCCTGACCATCGGGCAGATGTGTGACTTATTTGAGGTCACCCCCCGCACGCTGCGGTTTTATGAGGCCAAGGAGTTGCTCTGCCCTGACCGGATTGGCCAAAGACGGATGTTCACAACCCGCGACCGCGCGCGCATGAAGCTGATCGTTCGCGGCAAGCGCTTTGGCTTTTCACTTGAGGAAATCCGCCAGTTGCTCGACCTTTATGATGTGGATGACGGGCAAAAGCTGCAAATTACCCGCACGCTGGAAATCGCCAATGCCCGCCTCTCGGAGATGGAGCGCCGCCGTGACGAGCTTGACAGCGCCATCGCCGAACTCAACGCCCAGATCGCCGAAGGCGACAATTTTCTCGACCATATCAAGCCTAAAAAGAACGCCGCCGAATAGGCTCCAGACCACGCCTCGATACAAAGGATACCCCGATGCCGACCTATACCGCTCCGACCAAAGACCTCGCTTTCGTGTTGCATGATTTGCTGAAAATCGACCAGCTTGATGTTCCCGGTTACGACGAACTTGAGCCTGATTTCACCTCGGCGATCCTGACCGAAGCGGGCAAACTGGCGACCGAAGTGCTGGCGCCGCTCAATGTTGTCGGTGACAAAGAGGGCTGTCATCTGGAAAACGGCGTGGTCTACACCCCGACCGGATTTAAGGCGGCGTTTGACCAAATGCGCGAGGCCGGCTGGACCGGTCTCGGATGCGATCCTGAGCATGGTGGTCAGGGCATGCCTTATGTGATTGGAACGGCGGTTGGCGAGATGTTTAACGCGTCAAATCAGGCATTTGTGATGTATCAGGGCTTAACGATGGGGGCCTATGCCTCGATCGCGGCCCACGGGAGCGACGCGCAAAAAGCCAAGTTTCTGCCGAAAATGACCACTTGCGAGTGGACCGGCACCATGAACCTGACCGAGCCTCAATGCGGCACCGATCTTGGCCTCATGCGCACCAAGGCGATCCCGCAAGACGATGGCAGCTATAAAATCACCGGCCAGAAGATCTTTATCTCGGCAGGGGATCACGATCTGTCGTATAATATCATCCATCTGGTGCTGGCCAAAATTGCTGGCGGGCCGGACGGAATCAAAGGAGTCTCGCTGTTTATCGTGCCAAAATTCATGGTCGACGACGACGGCTCTGTTGGCGCGAGCAACGGGGTCTCCGTTGGCAGCATCGAAGAAAAGATGGGCATTCACGGCAACTCGACCTGCGTGATGAACTTTGACGGTGCCACCGGCTATTTGCTGGGGGAGAAACATAAAGGCATGCGGGCGATGTTCACGATGATGAACCACGCGCGGCTTGGCGTGGGCCTGCAAGGGCTTGGGCAGGCTGAAGTCGCCTATCAAAATGCGGTTATCTACGCCAACGAGCGTCTTCAGGGGCGTGCGGTAACCGGGGCCCAAAACCCCGATGGGCCAGCCGACCCGCTGATCGTTCATCCCGATATTCGCCGTAGCCTGATGGACCAGAAATCCTTCGTGGAGGGCGCACGCGCGTTCACCCTGTGGGCCGCGTTGATGCTTGATCAGAGCGACCGCAAACAGGACGGCGACGCGCATGGTTTGCTGTCGCTGCTCACCCCCGTCATCAAGGGTTTTCTGACCGATCAGGGCTATGACATGACGGTTCAGGCGCAGCAGGTTTTCGGCGGTCACGGCTATATCGAAGAGCAAGGCATGAGCCAGTTCACCCGCGATGCGCGCATTGCCATGATCTATGAAGGGGCCAACGGCGTGCAGGCGCTGGACCTTGTGGGTCGCAAACTCGCCAGCGACGGCGGCAAGCATGTGATGGCGTTTTTTGATCTGGTCAAGAGCTTCATCAAGGACAATGCCGACAACGAAACCCTGAAGGTGGATTTCCTCGATCCGCTGAAATCAGCCTCAAAAGACCTTCAGGCGGCGGCGATGTATTTCATGCAAGCGGGGATGAAAAACCCCAATGCGGCGCTGTCGGGTTCCAATGATTTCATGCACCTGTTTGGCCATGTTTGCCTTGGTTTGATGTGGGCGCAAATGGCCAAAGCCTCGACTGAGGCGCTGGCGAGCGGGGCCTCTGACGTTACGTTTTACGAGACAAAACTGGCAACCGGGCGCTATTACATGGCGCGGCGATTGCCGGCCACCAAGATGCATCTGGCGCGGATAGAAACCGGCGCTGACACGGTGATGGCGCTGGCGGCTGAAAACTTCTGAAGGAGAACAACATGAGCGCCCAAACCCTTGCCTCTGACTGGATGAGCGACGAGCATTTGATGCTTGAAGAGATGGCCACGAGCTTTATCAAAACCGAGTGGTCGCCGAAATTTGCCAAATGGCGCGCGCAGGGCGAGATGGATCGCAGCACCTGGCAGGAGGCGGGCGAACTTGGCCTGCTCTGCCCGTCAATTCCCGAAGAATACGGCGGTCCCGGCGGTGATTTCGGCCATGAGGCGGTTATTTTGATGGCAGCGAGCCGGTGCAATCTGGCCTCTTGGGGACAGGGAATTCACTCGGGCATTGTCGCGCATTACATCCTCAATTGCGGCACCGAAGACCAGAAAAAACGCTGGTTGCCCAAGATGGTCACGGGCGAGTTGGTGGCAGCTCTGGCCATGACAGAACCTTCGGGCGGCTCGGACTTGCAAGCGCTGAAAACCCGCGCGATCAAGGATGGCAATTCATACAAAATGAGCGGCTCCAAGACCTTCATCACCAACGGGCAGCACGCCAATCTGATCATGGTCGCCGCCAAAACCGACCCGTCGCTCGGGGCCAAAGGCATCTCGTTGATGGTGGTGGAAACGGATGGGGCCGAGGGGTTCACGCGCGGCAAAAACCTTGACAAAATCGGTCTCAAAGCCGCCGACACCTCGGAGTTGTTCTTTGACAACGTGGAAATCCCGCCGGAAAACCTGCTTGGCGGCGAAGAAGGTCAGGGCTTTTACCAGATGATGCAGCAGCTCCCGCAAGAGCGGCTGATTATCGGCTGCGGAGCGGTCGGGGCCATGGAAGGTGCTGTCGCCGAAACCATTCAATATTGCCGCGACCGAGAGGCGTTTGGCGGCAATCTGATGCAGTTCCAAAACACCCGCTTTAAGCTGGCGGAGTGTCAGACCAACACCACGGTCTCGCGGGCGTTTCTGGATGCTTGTTTGAGCGCGCATCTGAAAAAACAGCTGAGCGATGAGCAGGCGGCCATGTGCAAATACTGGCTCAGCGACATGCAGGGGCGGGTGCTGGACGAGTGCTTGCAGCTTCATGGCGGCTATGGGTTTATGCAGGAATATGCCATTGGCGAGATGTGGACCGATGCGCGGGTGCAGCGGATTTATGGTGGGACCAACGAGATCATGAAAGAGCTGATTTCGCGTAAACTTTAAGGGAGGCGGGGCATATGCCAACGCGGCACAATTTTGCAAGACGCCTCCGGCGGGAGTATTTTTTGAACACTGAAAAAAGGAGGGCATATGATGATTGAGCTTTATTGTTTTGGCGAGAGTGGCAACAGCTATAAGGCGGCGCTGGCGCTGGAGTTGTCCGGTCTTGAGTGGAAACCGGTTTACGTCGATTTCTTCAAAGGCGAGACCCGCGCGCCCGAGTTTCGTGCTGATCTTAACCAGATGGGCGAAGCGCCGGTGATGGTGGATGGCAACTATAAATTAACGCAATCGGGGGCAATTCAGGACTATGTTGCCGAGAAATCCGGCAAGCTTGCTGGTCGCAACTCAATCGAGAAGCGCGAGGTTTTGCGCTGGGTTCTGTGGGACAATCACAAGCTCTCGTCGGCGGCTGGTATGACACGGTTTTTGATTAACTTTCTGCCCAAAGACAAGCAACCCACCGAAGTTATTGCGTTCATGCAGGGCCGTCTGAAGGCCGCCTATCAGACGCTCAACACGGCGCTTGACGGGCGGGACTGGTTGGTTGGCGACGAGATTTCCAACGCGGATATTTCGTGCTGTGGTTACTTATTCTACCCCGAACCTTTTGGATTTGAGCGAAAAGATTTCCCCAATATCGACGCTTGGCTTGACCGCATCGCGGCCCAACCCGGCTGGAAACACCCCTATGAGTTAATGCCCGGCAGCCCCGCTGATCGCGCATAAAAGAGAAGGAAATACCATGACAGACGCCTATATTTATGACAGTGTGCGCAGCCCGCGCGGCAAAGGGAAAACCGACGGTACTTTGAACGAAGTCTCCGCCGTTCGCCTTTCGGCACTGGCGCTTAACGAGTTGAAAGAACGCAATAATCTGGATGGCCACGCGGTCGAGGACGTGATCTGGGGCAATGTAACCCAAGTTGGCGAGCAAGGCGCGTGTTTGGCCCGCTCGGCGGTGCTTTACTCCGATCTGGACGAGAGCATTCCCGGCGTTTCGGTTAACCGTTTTTGCTCGTCCGCCCTTGAGGCCGTTAACATGGCGGCAGGGCAAGTTCGTGGCGGCATGGGCGACGGCTATATCGCTGGCGGTGTTGAAAGCATGAGCCGCGTGCCCATGGGCAGCGATGGCGGCGCGATTGCCACCGATCCGACGCTGGCGATGAAAACTTATTTCGTGCCGCAGGGGATTTCGGCGGATATTATTGCCACCAAATACGGGTTCTCGCGCGATGAGTGCGACGCGCTGGCGGTCGAGAGCCAAAAGCGTGCGGCGCGCGCGCAATCAGAGGGGCGGTTTGATCGCTCTGTCTTTGTTGTTCGCGACCAGAACGGCCTTACGATCCTTGATCGTGACGAGCTGATCCGCGAAAATACCACCATGCAAACGCTCGGCGCGCTCAGACCTTCGTTTAAGGATATGGGCGAGGTTATGCCCGGTTTTGACACGGTTGCCTTGATGAAATACCCGGAGATGGAGGCCGTTAACCATGTTCACCACGCGGGGAACTCCTCCGGTTTGGCCGATGGGGCGGCGGCGATTTTGGTTGGTAATAAAGAGTTCGGCGAGCGGTACGGCCTGAAACCACGGGCCAAATTCCGCCACATGTCAAAAATTGGCACTGATCCGACCATCATGCTGACTGGCCCTGTGACCGTCACCGAGAAAATTCTCAAAGAGACCGGAATGAGTTTCAGCGACATCGATCTGATGGAGGTCAACGAGGCGTTTGCCAGCGTGGTCTTGCGCTTTATGACCCATTTCGACGCCGATCCTGACAAGGTTAACGTCAATGGTGGCGCGATCGCCATGGGCCATCCGCTGGGCGCAACTGGCGCGGTGATCCTTGGCACATTGCTTGATGAGATGGAGCGCGCGGACAAAGAGGTTGGCCTGACCACGCTGTGCATCGGCTCGGGCATGGGTGTTGCCACAATCATTGAACGCGTCTGAACAAATACCCTGAAAGGGACCAGAAAAATGGCTGAATTTAACTATAAACTGGATGACGACGGCATCGCGACGATAACTTGGGACGTGCCGGGCAAATCCATGAATGTGCTTTCCTTTGACGCGCTTAAAGAGCTTGACGCGCATGTGGATACGGCGCTTGGCGATGACAGCGTCAAAGGCGTGATCATCACCTCAGGCAAGAAGGATTTTGCCGGGGGGATGGACCTTAACGCGCTGGCGAAATTGCGTGAAGATGCAGGCGACAACCCTGCCAAGGGCATCTTTGACGGCATCATGCAAATGCATGGGGTGTTGCGCAAAATCGAGCTTGCAGGCATGGATCGCAAGACCAAAAAAGGCGGCAAACCCATTGTTGCCGCCCTGCCCGGCACTGCCGCCGGAATCGGGTTCGAGCTGCCGCTGGCGTGTCATCACATCATCGTTGCCGACAACCCCAAGGCCAAGATCGGCCTGCCGGAAATCCTTGTCGGCCTGTTTCCCGGCGGTGGAGGTGCGACGCGGGTTTCGCGCAAAATCGGCTTGATGGCTGCCGCTCCGATCCTGATGGAAGGGCGCATGCAAACGCCTGCTAAGATGAAGGCGATGGGGCTGATTGACGAAGTTGTTGCGGCCGATCAGTTGATCTCTGCCGCCAAGGACTGGATCAATGGCGCCAAGGATGCCGATCTGGTCAAACCTTGGGACGAGAAGAAATACCGCTATCCGGGCGGCGCACCTTATACGGCCTCCGGTCTGCCGATGTTTGTCGGTGCAAGCGTGATGATCCACGGGAAAACCCAGGGGGTTTATCCGGCGGCGAAAGCTCTGCTTGGCGCGATTTACGAGGGGGCTTTGGTGCCGTTTGACACCGCCCTCAAGGTCGAGGCGCGCTGGTTCACCAAGGTGATGATGACGCCGTCAACCACTGGCATGATCCGCTCGCTGTTTTTGAACAAACAGGCGCTGGAAAAAGGGGCGGTTCGGCCCAAAGACATCCCTGATCAGACCGTCAAAAAGGTCGGTATTCTTGGGGCTGGCATGATGGGGGCTGGCATCGCTTATGTCTCGGCGCTGGCCGGGATCGAGGTTGTGCTGATCGACGCGAGCCAAGAGGCCGCCGATCGCGGCAAGGCCCATTCGGCGACTATTCTGGACGGTGGCATTAAGCGCAAAAAAGTCACCGAGGAGAAAAAAGCCGCCGTGCTGGCGCGTATCACCGCCAGCAGCGATTACGCAACGCTCACCGGGTGTGACTTGATCGTCGAGGCGGTTTTTGAAGATCCCGAGATCAAAGCGGCGGTCACTAAACAGACCGAGGCGGTGATCCCTGAGGATTGCATTTTCGCGTCAAATACCTCGACCTTGCCGATTTCGAGCCTCGCTACGGCCAGCAAGCGGCCCGAGCAATTCATCGGCATCCACTTCTTCAGCCCGGTTCATAAAATGAACCTGGTCGAGATCATCAAGGGCGCGCAAACCGGCCCTCGGGCGGTGGCCAAGGCGATGGATTATGTGCGTCAAATCCGCAAAACCCCGATCGTGGTTAATGACGCGCGGTTCTTTTACGCCAATCGCTGCATCATCCCTTATATCAACGAGGGCATGCGGATGATCCACGAGGGGATTGAGCCAGCGTTGATCGAAAACGCCGCCAAACTGTTCGGGATGCCACTTGGGCCGTTGCAACTGACCGACGAAACCTCGATTGATCTCGGCGTGAAAATCGCCAAGGCAACCAAGGCGGCGATGGGCAATGAATACCAGAACGACGAGGCCGACGAGATCGCCTTCAAGCTGTTTGACCAGGGGCGTTACGGGCGCAAAACCAATGGCGGGTTTTACACCTATAATGAGGCGGGCAAGCGCACGGGCCTGTGGCAAGGCTTGCGCGACAACTGGCCGCCGATGGCGGAGCAACCGCCGCTTGAGGACGTCAAATCCCGCCTGATGCTGGCCCAGTCTTTGGAGGCCGTTCGCGCGCTCGAAGAAGGCGTTCTTGAGGATATCCGCGAGGGCGACGTGGGCGCAATTCTCGGCTGGGGCTTTGCGCCTTGGTCCGGCGGTCCGTTCTCGTCGCTTGATCTTATGGGAGCCGCGAACGCGGTGGCCACCTGTGATCGTTTGGCCGAAACCTATGGCGAGCGGTTTGCCGCCCCTGCCCTGCTGCGCGAGATGGCCGAAAAGGGCCAGTCATTTTATGGCCGGTTCGGGCCGGATGCAAAAGAGGCCGCTTAAGGCGCGGTTTTATGGGGCGGGCCGTTTGTGTTCGCCCTTGTTCAAATTCAAAGTTCGGTCCTTAAGTCAACGCCAGCAACCTTCGTTGAAGAGAACAAGGGTCGCGCCGGACCTTGGGGTGGTGCTCTCCCACATGTGATGGATGAAGCGGCACCGCAACCCATTGAACCCTAACAATTTTAGCACACGTCGCATCGCGCCTCCCCGGGGGAAAGGTCCGGCGCGACCCGGCGTATCCGCCGGGTGGGAAACTCTGCGAGGGCGGGATTCTTACTCTGTGAGGTATTCATTTTGATACGAATATTGAATCCGTGACGGCAAATCCCCTCTTGAACCCGGCCCATTGATTGGCCATAGAATCCCGCCATGGCCAAGCTCTATTTCCACTACTCAACCATGAACGCCGGCAAGTCGACTATTCTGCTGCAGGCGTCCCACAACTATCAAGAACGCGGCATGCAGACCTATCTGTTGACCGCGCGATTTGACACGCGTGCGGGCGAAGGTCGGATTGCCTCGCGGATCGGGTTTGGCGACGCTGCCGACACGTTCTCGCCCGAGGATGACCTGTTTGAGATGCTGGAAACCCGACAGAAAAGCGGCCCCTGCGCCTGTGTGTTTATTGACGAAGCGCAGTTTCTGACCAAGGCACAGGTCTGGGATCTGGCGCGTGTGGTCGATGACTTGAACCTGCCGATCATGTGCTATGGCTTGCGGGTTGATTTTCGCGGCGAGCTTTTTCCCGGCTCGGCGGCACTTCTGGCGCTGTCCGACGAGATGCGTGAGGTCAGAACCATTTGTTTTTGCGGCAAAAAAGCCACTATGGTGGTTCGTCAGGATCAGGATGGCAATGTGCTGAAAGAGGGCGCTCAGGTGCAGATCGGCGGCAACGAGACCTATGTTTCTCTGTGCCGCAAACACTGGCGCGAGGCGGTTGAGGATTAAGACCAGAACCCAAAAACCTGCCCCCATATGTATCTTCGCGATATTCCGTGTATTATTGCCCCATGACCTCTGACTTTCCCGACCATTTCCCCTTGCGCCGTGGCCGCACGCACGAGGCTTATGGCCCAGCCGCGCTGGCGTTTTCTTTCGCGTTGGCAGGCCAGTTGGGCGGCATGGTGTTGTGGATCTGCGAGACCCGCCAAGCTGGGCACATCAACCCCGCCGGATTTGGCACCTATATAGAGCCGCAACACCTGCTGCTGACCAAGGCCAAGGATCAGGTCGAGGTTTTGGCTGTGGCCGAGGAGGCTCTGCGCTCGGGCGCGGTGAAACTGGTGGTGATGGAGTTGACCAAGCCGTTGGGCCTGACGGAGGGGCGACGCTTGCAGCTTGCAGCCGAGGCGGGCCACAGCACCGGACTTTGTCTTATCCCCGAGGGCATGGGCAGCAATGCCGCCGAGACCCGCTGGCGATGTTTGCCAGTTTTTGATGCCGTTTCCAACAGCGCAGACTCGACTCTGGTATATTGGCAGATTATAAAGAACAAATCAGGAACATTATCTGCGTGGGATGTAAGATGGGATGCCGGAACGCGTCGTGTCATTGTGGTTTCCAAGGCTGCCCAGCGACCGGGTTCTGCGCGCGCGCCCGACTGACACGCCTTTTGCGCTGGTTCTGCATCAACAAAACACCGACCGTTTATATTGCCTGAACCGGGCGGCCGAGGCGCAGGGGTTGCACCGGGGCATGGGCTATTCCGATGCGCACGCCTTTTGCCCTGACTTGCAAAGCTGCCCTGCCGACCTGCCTGCGGATCGGCGGTTTTTGCTTATGCTGGCGCGTTGGGCCAAACGCTATTGCCCGTGGGTTGGGCTGGACGGCGCGGATGGTTTGGTGATGAACATCACCGGATCAGCGCATCTGTTTGGCGGCGAGGAGGCAATGCTGAGCAACATGCGGCTTGGTCTTGCTCGCGCGGGCATAAATCCGCGCTTCGGGCTGGCGGATACGCGCGGCGCGGCTTGGGCTTTGGCGCATTTTGACCAAGGGACGGCCGCGAGCAAAGAGACCCGTGCGCGACTGGCAACCTTACCCGTCGCCGCCCTTCGACTGACCGATAAAACCTCCATCGCGCTGCAACGTTTGGGGGTGCGGCGCATTGCCGATCTGCTCAAGCTGCCCCGCGCCACGGTCACCCGCCGGTTCGGAATGGACGCGATGTTGCG
>JAADIJ010000079.1 GCA_013151335.1 Alphaproteobacteria bacterium
CACCATCAGAAGCGGTTGGATCCCATTCAGAACCCTTTCCACATCTGTAGCGACAGTCGCATCCCCGCACAGCAGACGGTGTTTGCCGAGAATCCAGAGATCGCCAAGGCGGCTGACCGGGTCTTCAGGGGCCTCGGGCACATCGTCCTCGCCTTCCGTTTCGCCCAGCGCCATGCCGTCGAGATCACCAAGCAGGTCATCAAGTTCCTCGTCCGAGAATCCGATCAGATCCAGATCAAAATCCAACTCACCCAACGCGACCAGCTCAACGCGCAGCAACTCCTCGTCCCAGCCCGCGTTTTCCGCCAGCCTGTTATCGGCAATAACCAACGCGCGGCGCTGGGCCTCGCTGAGATCATCAAGGACAATAACTGGCACCGCTGCCATTTTGAGTTTTTGTGCGGCCAGCAGGCGGCCGTGTCCCGCGATGATCACCTTGTCCCCGCCAGCCAGGATCGGATTGGTGAAGCCAAACTCAGCGATCGATGCCGCAATCTGGGTAATCTGCGCATCGGAATGCGTGCGCGCGTTTCCGGCATAGGGCACCAGATCATCAACCGGGGTCATCGTGATTTTCAATTCATAGTTCCTTGTGGTTTTCCCAAGAAAAAACCGGCACCGCAATCAAGCGGCACCGGCAGTTGCCAGCAGGGAGGACTGGAATTATTGGCTTTTGGCGTTCCGGCTTTGGCCGCGCAGGTGGTAACCCGGGGTGGTAACCTGAAGTGGTAACCTTGGTGGTAACCCGGCCAAGGTTACCACCCCTTGGTTACCACCCTGTTTTCCTCCACCAGGAAGGTGTTATATCTAGAGATAACAGATGGTTAGGATTTGACTTCGCGCGGGTCATTTGCTTGGGTGGTAACCCAAAGTGGTAACCCGGAAAAAAAGTTCTGTCGCTAGCGCGGGCCTGCGCCTAGCCCCCCCGTATACACATACGGGCTGGGAGGACCCATTGGTGGGGGGGGCAGGCTCCTTCGAGCATACCTGTTTTTTGCCACAAAAAGTCCCGTTTTGTCGCGCCCAAAGTTCGGCGTCATGCGCCAATCAAACAACGCCCGGCGACAAACCAGCAACGGCGTTTGCCAAAGACCCTGAATTAAGTACGCAATTAACGGCATGAAGGGGCTTTTTGGTGTGCCAAACGCCCGCCATTCACCTTTTTGGCTATGGTCGCCAGTGCTGCCACCCAGCGCCGCCAAGCGGTCTGGCGCACACAACCGGCCTCAATGCAGATCTCGCGCCAGTGGCGGCCTTCGGCGCGCATCCAGACAATTTTTGCGTTTTCAGGCGAAACCAGCTGTAACCATTCAAAGCATTCCTCCATTGCCGAGATGTCTCCGGGTGAAGGCCATACCCGCATCCGCGCCTCGTTATAGCCGTAGGCGTGCCTTGGGTCCTGTGCGTATTCAGGCCAAGAGCGGCCGTAGCCCTTAGGGCCCGACCCCGGTGGATTAGGCAGACGGCGAAGGGTAAGCGCGGCGCTTTCCATCCTCTCGGCGACATCGGAAGCCGAACAGCCTCCATTCCGGCTTTTCGGTTTCCTGTTCATTGGTATCCCCGACGCGTGTATTGCGCTGCCACGACCTTGCGTAACGCTGCCAACTCGGAACTGCCAATCAGACCGCGGCGCAGCATTTCATCGGCGACCCCGCCTGTCAGGTGGCTCTGGGCGAAGGCCTCATGGTTGCGGATGCGCCGAGCGGTAATGGCAGCCACATCGATACGCCATCCACTTCGTGCGGCCTCTTTTGGGCCCAGTGCTAGGTGCGCCTTACCGGCTGCCGTCTCAATTTCCCGCACCGTCGGCCAAGTCCGCGATGTTGCCGTTCGGTCGAATTCAGCAAGAGTATTTTCCAACCAGCTCTCACAGTTGAAACTGGGTGCGTGTCGAATAACCGCCTTAAGCAGCGCATCCGCCTCGGCCTGCAGGATTTCGGATTTACCCCGGATGTGGGCTGGTGGCTGATATCGAGCCAGCCAGATGTTAAAAGGGGCTTTGAGGCGATCAGACATTGCTCACCTCCTCAGCCGCGCGGATTTCCTTTGGAAGACGCGCCCTGATCGTCGGCCAGCGTTCGCGTCTTGAGGCTTTCTTGTGGCGTTTGCCCTTCGTTGCACGGTCCTCGATCGCGGACCTGAAATAGCGAAAACTGCGCGGAGGTTTCTTTGCTTTGGCCATAACCTTGGCCACCACTGACAAGCAGCCCGCCTCGCTGAGGCCGAGATCGCCAAGCCAGTGGTCGAGTTCGGCCCGGTCGGCTGCGGTCCCGAACTGAACCGCCCCATCCCGCGGCTCGTCAGTATTTGCGTCAACATCGATCAAACCAATAATCCGTCTGAGAAAATCAGCCCTCGGATCGTCTGTTGATTTGTCCCTCGCGCGCACACGCGCAGATGCTTGCCCGCGCGTAATCAGCCTTACTGGTTCTATTACTAGGTTAGTGTCCAAATTCTGGACACGGTTTTGCGCGTAATCTGGACACGGGCCATGTCCAGTTTCCGGACTTGGTGTTTGGTCGAATCCGTCCTCGAACCCCAAAATATAGTGGGTACGTACGTGCTGTCCGGAATGTCGATCACGACTGCGAATGCGCCGGATCAGATCGCGTTCCTCGAGTTGGCGAAGCTGGGTGTTGAGGCTGGCGCGCGACATCTCACAATCAAACGCAAGCCTTTGCTGGGAGGGAAAACAGCCGTAATCCGGGTTGTGCCGATCCGCCAGATAGAGAAGCACGACTTTCTGCGCGGGGCGAAGCCCCTTTTGCTGGAAAGCCCAATTGGTGGCGCTGTAACTCATGACGCTGTCTCCCTGAGGGGAAGTGCCAAGCGATATTCTTCGGGGCAGCCCGGTAAATGACCGGCTCGCTCGCCGTCAATAAATTTTTGGCAGAGCGGGCAGCGGTGTTTTGCCTTGCGCACGCCTTCAGGCAGCATGGCCACCCACAGTGTAAGCATGGCAGGTTCATAGACCGAAACCACGATCTCGCCGCGTCGGTTTAGGCGAACCTCGACCCAGCCGTCCCCCGCGTCAGTGGCGGCAACAAGGCATTCACGCCGGGCGCAGAATTCCCAACCACGCGCACCATCGAGCAACTGTCGGCCCAGCGCCGGACCTCCCTCGTTACGGACCCAATCAACGGCTGCCCATATCTGTTTACGCGTCATGGTTGACCTCCAATCGTAATTGCGAGGCCCAGCGCTGCTGCCAGAGACGCAAACGCCATCAGCGCGATGAGGAATCTTTCAATACGCGTGTTGGATACAATCCGATCCTTCAACGCATTTTGCTCGACCTCCAGCCGGGATGTCGCCAGTCTTCGTGCTTTGGCCTGCGCGATTGCGCCAAACCGTGCGATGCGAGCATGATCGCTGACCTGGGCCCCGATATCAGTCCCCCGTGGTGGTAAAGGGTGTGGTTTTTCACCCCGATCAAGGGCCCGAATGGTTTCGGCCGCGCGGAATAGGTCCAGTGCATCCCCGTGGATTGCCAGCCACACGCAGGCGGCACGCAAATGCGGGTCGGAATGGTTGCGCGGGTTTTCAATGATCTGGCGGGCTGTTATGTGTGAAAAGCGGGAAATATGGGCAAGACCGGTCACTGTACAGTCCCCCGCTCACGTGATTCCAGCCATTCCAGAACGGCCACATGTCGATACAGAACGCGCCGCCCAACTCTGGCGAGTGCCGGGCCGGTCCTGAGGGTTTCCCAGCGCGCAAGCGTGTCCACCGACACCCCGAGTTCAGCCGCCAGTTCATCTCGTGTAATCCATCCCTCAAGCAGACTTTTTATTGAGGATGTTTGATGCGTGTGTTCCATGTGTCTTCCCTTCCGGTTTCTGCCCCACGGCCTGTGAGGATAAGGAAAGATGAAAACCCATCGGGTGGGGGTGGCGTCCCGGCGAAACGCGCAACAACCTTTGCCACCCCCCTCTATTTGGCCATCGGCGGTTCTCGGCCAACTCCGATCTGTAACAAAAACTTTACCTTGACCGACTCACCTCGGGCGTGTGCTTCTTGTCGGATAAGAACGGCAGGGAAAACCTACGAGCTGAAAAAGGCCAACAGCTATTTATGTGCTGAATAAGGCCAGAATCGCCCCGAGCACTCGCTGATAGACGCAGACAATTCTGCGCAATGCAGACCTGTGCCGTTTTTCCTGCTCATGTGTGGCACAAGGAGGCATTTGGGTGAGATCATCAAACTCTCAGGGTATCATGACAATTACGCGCGCTGCTGCGCGCTGGGGTTGTACCATCGCAGACATAGGTGCTTGGGCTGCCAAGGGACGT
The DNA here is from genome assembly GCA_013151335.1 of Alphaproteobacteria bacterium. Lineage (GTDB taxonomy): Bacteria > Pseudomonadota > Alphaproteobacteria > Rhodobacterales > Rhodobacteraceae > UBA5972. The sequence goes on from JAADIJ010000079.1 coordinate 4,293, forward strand.
TTGCGTGTCGTAACAGGCATTCCGCCAGTGACTTGCGGCGGTAAAGTGATCGGCGGTTTTGTCGAGGTCGCCTCTGCCGACATTCTGCCGCTATTCCTGAGAGAAGGACGTGGCAACACCATGACCTACCTCAAGCGCGTTCGGCCTGTTGAAACTGACGGGAATTGGTGCACCATAACCGATCCTGCGGAAGGCCTCCCGATAAGGCTCAAGGAACTTGCAATTCAAGGTCATGATGCGGCGCATTTCGAGGCAGAAGAAGGCCTTGTCATGGTTCGCGCGGGCGGTTCACTTCGCTACGATTGGGAACAAATGGCCTACGGATTGGTCGCGCGCGCCGCCAAAGAAACATCCCCCAAAAGCCAATCAGAATTGATAGGTTGGGCACAGGACTGGTTTGCCATTCAAGGAGATATACCGGATGAAAGCACCGTTCGACGCCGGTTGATGCCGCTTTGGCGAGAGTTTCAGGGTCAAGGGTGACGGCTTGCAACTACTTTCGGACGGGGCCGCAACATCTCGGCCACAGCGTCCACGCTGCCGCGAAGGGGAGCATCAGCAAGGTGGGCATAGCGCTGGGTGGTCTGTACCTGCGCGTGGCCTAGAAGTTTCGCGATCATTTCAAGCGATGCGCCGCGGCTAACCAAAAGCGATGCGAAGGTATGGCGCAGGTCATGTATGCGCACATCAGGCAGGCCCGCCGCCGCGCGGATGCGGTGCCAGCCGCGTCTGATTTCCTGCACCGGTTGGCCTTCGATCTCTCCCTGAAACAGCCATGGGCAGCCCTTGGGTGCAACCAGCCGACGTTGGCGCACGATGACCGCCACTTGCTCGGAAATCGGCAGGCGGTGGATCTTTCGCTGCTTGGTCATTGCAGCGGGTTTGGTCCACGTCATATGCTCAAGGTGGAAATGCTCAAAGCGGGAACAGCGTATTTCACCAAGGCGTCCGCCGGTCAACATGCACATGCGAATGATCCCGACCGTGCGATCATCCGGATCTGCTTCAAGCACTGTGGCAAGACGGGCAAGTTCATCTTGCGTCAGAAACCGTTCCCGCTCCTGCTCCAACCGCCGCCGGAATGACGCCGCAGGATTATCCTTTCGCATTTTCCACTCAATCGATAGGTTGAACATCTTGCGCAGCACCTCGCCGGTGCGGTTTGCCCGCACGGGCTTAGGCCGGTCCTTGCGTTTCGGGTCCACCGTACCCTCGGCGATCATCGTCAGCAGCTTGTTTACATCGCGTGGCTCGATCTCCTTGACGAGGTACTTTCCCCAATGCGGGGCCACATAACGGTGCAGCATTGATTTCTGGTCAGATGCGTTGCGCGGGGCCAAATGTGGCAGGTGTTCCTCCTCGTAGCGCTGAATCAAATCGGCCACAGTGGCACCGTTCTTCTTGTTGCGCTCCTCGGTCGGGTCCAACCCCATATCAACCATCCGGCGCAATTCGCGCGCCCGCTCCCGCGCCGCCGTCACGCTCCAGGCAGGCCATTCACCGATCCGCACCGAGATTTGCCGCCGCCCCAGCTGGCATTCAAACCGGAAAACCTTCGTACCGTTTGGATAGGCCCGAACCCCGAACCCGTTCACCTTGTCATCCGCAACACGAAAGCGGCGGGGCCGTGGTTCCAAATTCTTCAGGCAGGATTCTGTCAGGTGCATTGGCATTAATGGTCTCCTCGACAACACATGAGGCGTAGATCGCGCGTCGTATCAACCTATGATTGGCAGGTGGGGTGGCGTCCCGGCAAAACAGGCAGAGAGCGTTGCCGGGTAGTGGGTGATTTTGCGTGCTTTCGGCCGAGGCTGTGTGAAAACTCCGCCGGTAATTTGAGAACGGTCGAAAACGTCTGTTTTCGTCACTCTCTCATCCAATTGTGCGGGCTTTTCTACACTTCGGCGATATGAATGAGACCGCAGAGCTTCCTGACCGGAGTTTTCACACAGCCTCGGCCCTTACTGGTCATTGGTATCAGGACCGTTGCTGCAGTGCAACTTCACCAGACCGGCCATTCGGTGTGCTTGTGGAATCGGGTGGCTGGCATGTGAATTAGAGCGCTCAATGCAAGTAACAGGGTGCAATTCTATTTCCGCGAAAATGGAAGGTGCAGAATAGGTGGCGGCGTCACCCGAATGCTTGTGCGTTGCTCTACAAGAATATTTCTGCTTCGCCCCAAAAAACCATCTCCAAGGGATTGAAGCTGCCGAAACAACGTGAGCGCTCGTTCTGGAGATTCTGCGTTACTGATCTCGTTGATCAAGAAACTCGATTGATCCCAATACTGGCTCAATTCGGAAAACAGCAGTTTGCTTGATGTACCGTTGTGATTCTCCAGAAATGAATGCAATGAGAAATACCATTCAGAATGCTCGTGCTTTTGAACAGTGCTCATCATTTCGGCGATCTCGGGCATCGAACTCCCTTTTCGGATCGTCCGACCAAATTCATTCAGGATTCCTTCCAAGGGTTCAAGCCGAGCTATAACAGGACTCCCAAAGACAACATCGAATTTTGTGCGCTCGTCGTCGTCCATCCGAATGCGTTCTTCGAGAGTACGTGATCGAAACCAAGTATATGCGGACACCAAGATCGCTATAACCGCAATGGCTTCCGCAGAAGAAAGTATGCTAAAAATATCGAATTGCTCAGTCGTGTTAGATGAGCTCGCCCCGGCTTGAAGATGCATTTCTGATTCCAATTTCGATCCAACGCTTGATGCTATCGCTTGCCACAAAGTGGTACTTATTCAAGAACTGTTCTTTCCCATCAAGAGCTCGGATACTCTGGGAAAACAGGCCCTGAAAGAAAGAGGGCGAGATCGTATCAACGTAATCAGGCACTATAACGGAAATCTCGTCAGGCGATTGGTCGATTGTGTCAAGACCAAGCTCGGCACGAGCGGCTACTCCCCGTTCTTTACCAGACAGGTTGCGCGTCCGGCCTTGGCCGGCAATCACATCAAGGTTGATCTCAGTCATCGCTTTCGTCCTCATCGCTCTGATCAATTATAAAGCGCAAAGTGACCAATGTGCCGGGAAAAGCACATGGTAAATCCATCACATGTTCGTTGCTCGGAGGTTCTTTTACTTCGTTACCAGCATTGAACCACTGCAAACGACGCCCGCTAGCAGTAACCCTGCCTTCTCTATATGGGCCTGAAAACCGAATATACGAGTGTCCTGACACAATTGCTACCCTGGTGTCGAGTCCTTCTCCGTGTGGCACCCCCACGGCATTTGCGAATTCAACAATATCCATCATGCCAGTACCACCCGTTGGAGATGGGCCACTTTGGTCTACACGAGATATGCCGTCCTGCAAGGAAAAGACCGTGGCAAGCGTTTCGTCGCTTACACCAGAACCAGAGTGCCGGGCAACGTACCTTTCGAGCTGGTCACGGACGCTCGACGGTGCTTCGCGAATCGTTTTTGAGATGTGTCGGCCGAGATTCATAAGGCCGATGTTGCAGATATGAACAGGGACCATTCTCCCGTTCTTGGGTGCCATTCTACGAGCCATGAACCCCGCAGTCACCCATTCTCCATCACCGCCAAGTCGGCCATGCCGCTCTGCATTGTTCAGAGCCTCAGTGACCACTGTTTTTAGGCTCGTTGCGCCGTACTTGGTAAGTTCCTCAGATGGTTCCAAGTTTTGAAGCCATCCGTTTACACTGTGCACCGTTTGATCACCTACCCGTTCTACTCTGGAAGCTTGAACCGCAATGTTCGAACTCGGATTGCTCGTTCCTGCACCTCGACGATCACGCATCGGGAGGGGCCAAACGTCCGTCGATTTGATCCTTCCGAAACTGCCCATCTGAAGGAATGATCGAAGTTGCACTGCCTCAAGCACTTTTTTGGTGCTTGCACTGATTTTGCCGCCTAAAATCAGCGGCGTCATTTTCTCTCTGAGCGCGCCCAAAAGAAGGTAGGGGCCAATATCGAGAACGTAATTGTCAGTGAAGTTTATTTGGAAGCCTTTGGAATTGCATTCTGCATCAACGATTCTTTCGAAAGTACGCATTGTCGTAATGGGGTCATCAATAAAAGAGAAGTTCACACAATCTACGTCAGAAGTCTTACTTTTCCGTTTAGATAGCGGGCGCCAGTCCCGTTCTCTAGTCGGCTTAATAGATGCTAGATTAGGACAGTCGAGGTATCTGTAAATCAGCGCCTTTTTCGAGAATGGAATCCGCTTTTCGGTACGCCTCTTCAATTTTAACTTACGTTTTATCCTGTTGGCATGATTTTGGCTGCCAGTAGTTTTTTGTTCCCGCCGGGCTACCATGCTTGCGAGCTTGCGGAAATCGCTTTCGTCCAGCGACTGCAATTCTTGCTTACTCAATGCTGACACGCCTTCAGGCCATAAATCTGTCCAATGTCGGCTGCCCAATTCTCTATTCCTCAATTTCCTTTCGGGGGGAGTGGAAGACAACCACTAAGTGTTTAGACCAAGCTTGCCAACAACTGATGTCTCAACTGCCCACACTAAGATAGAATAGTAATCCATGTCACGGGGGGCGGACGAAGTTCAAAGGAGTAAATTGGGAGTGTACGGAAGCGGAGTCCGGTGCAATCGGTTCAGAGAACGCCCGCCCTCCAAGGTTGAGGCCCTCATGCTTGCACGCACAGCGAACGACAGTTTCTCGCCCCAATTAGCGATTCCGGAGAATTTACCGCCAACGTAGCGCCAACGGTCGGTAGCAAATCGGACCACGTGTTCCGCCTTTGTTTGCGGTTCGTTGCGGTCGAATGCGGCTTTTGTTCTTGCGCAGAAATCTGGTGATTTCCGCGCTAAGTCTTTGATATGTATGGGGTAATTTGTTGGTTGCGGGAGTAGGATTTGAACCTACGACCTTCAGGTTATGAGGCAAACGGTCGCCGAATTGATGAAAGTTACTCAAGATATTTTTACGATTACTTATCAGTATGTTACAAGCGTTTTCTTTCGCTTCAAGTATTACATAGGTTGCTCTAAATAGCCCTAAAGTGTAGCACCAGCGTAGCACCAGCGTAGCACCAGATTGAAAGCGCAGTTTATGGCCACCAATCATTTGAATTTTTTGAAATCCGTTTTGAGCAAAGCGCCGCCCGCCAAAAAAGGGTGCAAAGATTATTACTACGACACGAAGGAAAAGGGGTTGATGTTGGCTGTGACACCAGCCGGGACAAAGACCTTTTTTCTTTATAAGCGGATTGATGGAAAACCAGAACGGCTCTTGCTGGGGCGTTTCCCTGATATCTCGATTGAGAACGCCCGCAAGGCCGCTATGGCCGCCAAAGGCGAGATCGCGGTCGGCAAGAACCCACAAAAGGCCAAGCAAGCCATTCGGGCGGAAATGACCTTTCACGCGCTATTTGTCGAGTACATGGAAAAATACTCCAAGGTGCATAAAAAATCTTGGGCGTATGACGAGCGGGAGGTGAACAAATTTCTGAAACACTGGTTCAAGCGCAAGATTTCGTCGATCACGAAAGCTGAGGTGGAACGCCTTCACGCCAAACTCGGCAGAGAAAACGGCATCTATCAGGCAAATCGGCTGTTGGAGCGTATCCGCTCAATCTTCAACAAGGCGGCTGGTTGGGGATGGGAAGGCGTCAACCCCGCTGTAGGGATCAAGAAGTTCAAAGAGAGAAGTCGGGATAGGTTTTTGCAGCCTGACGAACTGCCCCGGTTCTTTGAGGCGGTTGCCAAAGAGCCCAACGAGACGGCACGAGACTTTTTTATGATTTCACTGCTGACCGGGGCGCGTAAGTCCAACACGCTAGCGATGCGCTGGCGCGATATCAACTTTATCACGGAAACTTGGCGTATTGAGGATACCAAAAATTCGGACCCGCAAACGGTTCACCTTCCCAAGCAAGCGATTGAAATCCTGACGGAACGAAAATGGGAATCTGAAAGCCCATGGGTATTTCCCGGCCACAGCGCATCTGGACATCTGGCCGACCCTAAAAAGGCTTGGATGCGGATACTCAAGGAAGCCGAAATTGAAAACCTTCGCATACACGACCTAAGGCGGACTCTAGGCAGCTATCAGGCTGCTACGGGGGCAAACGGGTATATCATCGGTAAATCCCTTGGCCACCGGTCGCAGCAGTCCACCGCAATTTACGCGCGACTTAATCTGGACCCGGTCAGGGATTCCGTCAACAAAGCGACCGACGTGATGTTCGGCTACCTAACATCGGCTAAGGCGAGGGACCAACAATGAAACAGACGAATAGCGACCCCACGTTTGAAACTTTTGAGGCGGAACAACGCCGATTATTCAACGAAAGGTTTGATGGCCAATTTTTTGAGAATCTTTCAAAAATTATGGGCTATAAAGATGTTCAATCAGAAGAGCGGCTCGGAGACTGCATTTTTTTTGTCGTCGAGGCCTACAAATACGGGAAACTCAGATTAGAAAATTTTAAGAGCGAAAAGCAGGAGAATGAAGCGCTTGCAAAGGTATCTAAGACGGCTGACCAACTCTATGATGCGATAATGGGGCTACGCCAATTTGGTCAAACCGAAAAAAAACTTTCTTCCGCAATAAAGAACTACCCTAATCTCTATAATATCAAAAATGGCACTACATTCGCCGATTTACTGGACCACGAGTCCAACCCATTTTTTTCTCTCCGAGAACTTTTAGTCGACCTCCAAATATGTGCCGAAACCGCGGTGAATAAAATGCCCAAGCCCCAACTTATCGAAGCTTCTGAGGGGTTAGAAGAGTTGCGTCTCGATTCTGATGAAGAACTGGCCGAAGATACAACGCACTGGCGCAATAGGTCTTCATCGCATCGCCTGCATAAAGACCATGCCTTGCAGTGCTTCATAAATGAATTCAGAGAATGCTGGCTAAAATTCTCCGCTTACCCCTTTACCGAGGGCATGTATTTCCATGAAATAAACGCAACCATTTCACCAACCGTTGATGCCATGGGACTGATCTTCTCTAAAAACTCGACCCGGAGATTACCCGGCAAAATATTGTGACTGCGTTGCGAAATTTTAGAGCTCGCTAAAGCTACCCTTCCCCCCGCTGATACATGGGTATCGTAACTACGGGGCGGAAATCCGTACCGAAAGTCATGATCCTATTTCCTTTGAACATACTGATATTGCTGTACAATTACCCTTGTTACTCATTTAACAGGGAGTTGCCAAATGGCATCCAAACTATACCATAATCTTATGACCCCGACAGAGGTCGCAAACTATCTCGGTGTAACGACCGAAACCCTGAATGTCTGGCGCTGCACAAAGCGCTACGATCTTGCCTATGTGAAAGCGGGCCGACTGGTCCGTTACCGTGCTGAAGATGTTGAGGCATTCATCGCCTCACGCATTCGCGGGGTCAAATAATGGGCGCTGGAAATTGGCAAAGGCTAGATTTTGTTCTGACCAATTCACTATGCCGGGAACGGTTTTTGTCCCTGCTATCCCAATGGTTACCTACTGGCAAACTGAGGGGAAGCGAATGGGTATCTCGTAACCCGACCAGGAACGACCGCAAGCCCGGTTCTTTTTTGATTAACGTCAACACCGGTCTTTGGTCAGATTTCGCCACCGGCGACAAAGGCGGCGATCCAATCAGCCTTTACGCCTACCTAAATAATTTATCGCAAGGCGAAGCGGCGCGAGAGCTAATGAAACAGATGGGAGATATGCTTTGAACATGAATTTCAATAATCTGCGCCACGAAAAAGCGGGAATTCCTTCGTTCACATTTATGTATCGAAATGAGGACGGCGACCCGGTTTTGATTGCTAGCCGTTTTGACAAAAGCGACGGAGGAAAATTCTTTCTGCCCTATGATATCCAGTTGGGGCAGTGGAAAGCACCTAGCGCCCGTCCGCTATATAACCTCGACAAACTGAAGGCCGCTGATCCGGCGACACCGGTTCTGTTTGTCGAAGGTGAGAAATGCGCCGACGCATTGAGCGAGCTAGGATATCTGACGACGACCACATTTGGCGGCAGTAATGCGCTCAAGAAAACCGATCTTTCTCCGCTAGCTAGCCGCATAGTATATATATGGCCGGATCACGACGAGCCGGGGCAGGCATATGCCACGCTAGCCGAGGAAACCCTCTACCTAGCATATAAGGCCAAAGTCGCGATTATCCCGACCGAACCCGACGCCCTATATAGCATATATAGGCCAAATAACTCCGCCACGCTCTGCAAGGGATGGGACGCTGCCGACGCGATAGCTGAAGGTTGGACCAAAGCGCATATCGATAAGTTGATCTCTTTGGCAAAGCCCTATTCTGACCAGTTGGGGAAGCAGAAAAGGCAGAAGTCCAATGGCCTTGATATTGTCGAGCTTTGGCACGCGCCCAACGACGAAGCTTTCGCGACATTTGCTGTTAACGGGCATTTGGAAAACCACCCCATCGCTTCCAAGGCGTTCAAGAAACTTGTTTCGTACAAACATTATCGCGATGAAAATAAAGTTCTGGCTCAAACCGCGCTTGATGACCGGCTTCGGTCGATTGAAGGTGAGGCTTTGTACGAGGGCGAAGAATATAAAACGTTCACACGGCTGGGGGAACATGCTGGCAGTATTTATCTTGATTTGGGAGACAAGAGTTGGAAAGCCGTCGAAATCAACGCCGCTGGCTGGCAGATTATTGACCGGCCACCAATCCGCTTTCAGAGATCGGGGTCGATGCGACCATTGCCAATGCCTGACCAAGGCGCGGGCAACATCAATGAGTTGAGGCAATTTATTAACATTGGGAACGAGGCCGATTGGAAAATGGTCGTAGCTTGGCTAACTGGCTGCCTCCACCCGCGCGGCCCTTATCCGATCCTGATCTTATCGGGAGAGCAAGGCAGCGCCAAAAGCACCACGTCGCGGATTTTACGATCCTTGATTGATCCAGCGGAACCAATGGGGCGCAGCAGCCCAAACTCTGAGCAGGACTTGGTAATTGCAGCCAAGCACAACCACGTTTTGGCTTTTGATAATCTGTCCGGCTTCAGGCCGGCAATTGCAGACGCGCTTTGCCGAATTTCAACCGGCGGTGGCTTTGGCACTCGAAAGCTGCACACCGACACTGAAGAAATTTTGTTTAGTGACAAGCGCCCAATTTTGCTGAACGGCATTACCGAACTTGCGAGCAGGTCTGACTTGGCTGATCGATCCATCATTGTTCACTTGCCAGAGATTTCAGCCAGCGCCCGCAAATACGAATCCGAGTTGTGGAAATCTTTCAACGAGG